>JAIPBM010000016.1 GCA_021739695.1 Flavobacteriales bacterium
CGTTCATTGAAAGCATAGATTTTTTCAGTGACGACATCTTTACAAGAAACCCAAAATTGCTCTTGGACACGCTGGACGTACTTAAAAGAAAACAGCCAGAGATTGAGAACGTTATAGGCTGGAAACGTTACGAACGAATTGTAAGGAAATTTGAAGAAAAAACACCTGCACACAACAACCACTAAACCTAATGCGTGCGACTGTACGTCAGTCAGTCTCAGTTTCGTTCTGCGCTGTCTGTGCATGGCGAAAGAACGGCAGTTTCTAACGCATTATCTTTAGCGGAAAACGTTGTGTGTAATTTTAAAATGCCTCGCATCGAACTTGCAACCTTTCAGAAAGTTCATCAATCAACTCTCTTCAACTAATCTTAAACAATAAGTTCAATCCCCATCATTATCGTTGAAAGTGAGCGTAATTCCCAAAGAAGGGAATGCTTCTGTTTTCAGCAGAACAACCACATTTTGAATATGACTTCTGATTTCTTGCAGCGTTTGAGGAGATGACGTGACGCCTTCTGCAAGCGAAGTGTTATAGTTATCAATTAGAATAATGGATTCAGAAAGGTGCTCTTCAATATCTGTTGCGGTGGCCGATGCACCACAGGCAATTAGGTGGTTTCTGAGTGAAGCACTGTCCGACAAACCATCCATTTTTCCATTCAGCGTTTCTAATAAGGATATGATGGATGCACGAATACAGGCAAGCGATTCTCTACTTCTGAACGCTTCAGCCAACGTTTCGTCTGGAGTTCCACCGTTGTAGTTTCCAAGAGCTTGGCCGAGTTCCGAAGCATAGATACGCTCGGCTTGAGCAACCAAGGCATTACAGATAATATTCACCGGACTTTCGAGCCCAGATCTTGGTGAATTGGTCACAAACGTTTGGCCGTAATTTTCTCCAGTCATAGCCCACAAATCATTCAGAAAATACGCCTTGAAGTAAAGGTCTTGCGAATACGCTTCTATCAGGTCTTTCCGTCTCGCAAAATCAGCTGAGGACGTTAGTTGCATATGCATCTCAGTCTCTGAAAGTGTCGGATCAAAAAGCAGGTATTCCAATGCTGGCAATCCTTTCGCTGTAGAACCTTTTGTGTCAATATACGCTTGGTCTAGTACAACCACATCTGCCAACATATCATCAATGAACGTGGTGTTACAAGGCCACTTGTTCATCTTATTGTGCATGTATGTATCGTAAACATCGCCAAGGTTAAACAGCTCAATAAGTTTGTAGGCTTTTTTAGACTCAAGCCATTCCTGTCTGAGGGTTTGGAAATTGCTAAAGGAAGCATCTGTCTTAAACGCCTGCGCAGCATTATACAGCGCAAATGTTTTGTCTTGCGCACTCTGCTGCCTTGGTAGGATAACGTTATTCACCAGTTCTTGAACCAAGAGAACGCGGTCATACTCAGCTGATTCCGTCTTTTTACACGATTGATATGCTCCAATAGTGGCAATAAACAGGAAGAGCAGAACGAGTTTTGAGTAGCGCATTACAGCGAATTTAAGAATGTGATAATATCGTTGCGCTGCGCGGAGGACAGCGCTTTGAATTTATTGACGGAGTTTTCAGCTTCGCCACCATGCCAGAGAATGGCTTCTTCAAGATTTCTCGCTCTGCCATCATGCATGTAATTGGTATGTCCGTTTACGGTTTGAAACAGGCCAATGCCCCAAAGTGGCGGGGTGCGCCATTCGTTTCCATCGGCTAAAAAGTCTGGGCGATTATCGGCCAATCCTTCGCCCATATCGTGCAACAGCATATCGGTATATGGGAAAATGGTCTGACCAGACAATGCGGAAACATCTGGATGGTTTCCCGTAACCATTTTAGAACGGTGGCAGCTTTCGCAACCGATAGAGAAGAAGAGTTCTTTTCCTTTCAACACCTCTGGTGCATTGTGGTTTCTGCGCACAGGAACCGCCAGGGTTCTGCAATAGAGTTCCACTTTTCTCAGGTCGTCATCCTCGATTTCGGGTTGACCACCGTTGGGTGCGTTCTGACAGTCGTTCTGCGGACTTGTGCAATTCTCTGATGGGTTAACGAAAGAGGTAATTCCCATATCGCCCAAAAATGCCCCAGCCGCTTGCAGCAGCAAATTGGGCTGATTGGCTTTCCATCCAAACCTTCCGAGTTGTGTTGTTTGTGTAAGACTGTTCCAAACATAATTCGGTCTGCCTGAAACGCCATCGCCATCGGCATCTCCTGCATCGGCCCGTTCCAAAATGGTACTCTCTGAAAGAGCCTCTAACAGACCGAGCCCTATCATTTGGTTGGCTACGCGGGGAGAGAACATCACCCCACCTGCTCCGCCATAACCCGTAAAGTTGAGTTGATAATTCGGTTCGCGTAGCGAATATGACGTTCCATCATCATACTGACCAGAAACGGTGCTGTACGAGATGCTGAAATCGCCTTCCGCAGGCACACCAACAATTGCCTGATCATGTAACTGGCCGCCATAGGCCGGATGCGGCAATGGTTCGCCATGCGGTCCCATGCCGGGTGTGCTCAGCCTGATCAACAGTCCTGAGGAAACTTCACCTGAATATTCGGGTGCGCGGCCTCGGCCATCTTTAAAATGACAACCAGAACATGAACGCGAATTGAAAAACGGCCCTAATCCGTCTCTGGCTGTGGTGCTGGCAGGTGCTGTTACCCAATTCTGATTGAAGAAGGAATTGCCTACAAAGAACAGCAGGGCGTCATCTCCCGTTAATCCATCTATGGATTTGGAAAACGCCAAAGGCGAAGCATCATGAACTGATGCTCCGCCTCCAGATAATTCTTCGCTTGGGTCAAGGTATTCCCAAAAGCTTTCTTCTTCTGGCTTGCAGGCATGTAGCATGCACAACAATCCCAGAAAGAGGAAGGGTTTTCTATGTTTCACTTCGTCTTCGTGTTTATTCAGGCAGTTCGGTACTTACGGTCAATCCGAGTTCGGTTGCGGCTTCGGTAATCTTATCTCCCTGATCTTGAAGTTCGCGAATGGCTTGCATGATAGGACCGTTTCCTCCTGCTGTTTCTGCAATTATAGCTTGGTCAAAAGGATTGCCAATGGCGTTCACTTTAGTAATTACACTTTCTGACAATACATCAAGTTCTGAACCCAGTGTTGTGTTGGTTTCATTCACCAGATCAATAAGTGAGTACCCTGATACAACAGCGCTGTTTGTTCTTGTGTAGGTGCCTTGAATAACGTTGTAAATGCCTTGCGCATTGGTAACGATGTCTCTGTCTGTATTGTCAGAAAAGCATGAGTGCTCATCTTCTTGATTTTGGTTATCGAGAGCCGTGAACATGCGCTCGCCAGAAAGTTCGCTGCTGCTCAGTGTGCCAATTCCAGTAAGGATGTTGGCCAATGCTACGTCATTTTCCAATGCCAAGAAACTTGTTCTGTAAGCACCACCTGCTTCCCAAGTATTAACCATTTCTTCCAAGTGCTGTACCAACAATTCGGCACAAGCTTGCAAGTATCGAGCTCTTCTGTCTTGGTTTGCAGCCGTGCCGCCACCACCAGTAACGTAGTCGGTGTACGGACGCATTCCAGCGGATGAAGAACTCATATCCTGTCCCCAAAGCAAGAACTCAATAGCGTGGTAGCCAATGCTGATGTTTGTTTCGCCCCCAACTTCGTTCAATGTTTCCAAATACGCTGCTGTGATGTTCGGGTGTGAGGTTGGGTCGTTGATGATGCCAGATGTTGGGGCACCATTCACGTAATCCACATAGTTCTCATCTAACGGCCAAGCGTTGAGCGCGCCTTCAGGTCCGTCCTCATCGTCAATCGGTCCGCCAGCAAAGCGGAAGGCTTCTGTTTGTCCGTAAGGCTCGCGGGCATCCAACCAAGCCTGCTTCGCATCATCAAACAAGGTCTGAGATGGCGCTGCCACAAATGAATCAATCGCAGTTTTTAAGGCAACAGCGGTGGTATAGCTGTCTTCATATCCGGCCAGAACAATGTCGGCATAGTTAGAAATGTAGCGTGCTTTTTTGTCTGCCAATGGGTCGGTATCGTTATCTTTCTTACAGCCCGCCAAAAACATGATCGGGAGTGTTGCTAAAAGCATTAATCGGATGGTAAAGGGGTTGAACATGGGCTTCTTTATTTAGATTGATTTTAAATAGTGGGACAAACGTATGGTAGTGATCATCAAGTGGCAATACCCATTTTAGGGTAATGTTATGCTGACGAAGCGTTTTCCGTAACGGACGAGAAAAGCTGTTGTAGCGAAAAGAAACAACGACACGCCAACACTGCTATCAAAACAGGACGTGACGAGAGCTACGCAAGCTCAGTTGTTTCTACCAAGTTCAGTTTCGGGCGAAAGGTCGAAGGAATTAAAGCCCTATTTTCATAGCAGTAACCGTTGCGCGCGTTTAACGCAGCGTAACGCGTGCCTGTGATACTCGCTGTATTCCGTTAGTGCTTCTAAGCCCATCCGTATTCGGTACGCTCCGTTCCGAGAATAATCAGGAGTTATCGGTACAATCAAATAACCCCGAGGAAAAGAAACCAAGACCTACTAGGTTTTGGAAAGCTAGAAGCTCTCTCCACTGTTTGCTAATGTCCCACAAAGCCTGTACTGAGCGTGATGAAAGAATTACTCTTTAGCGTTAAAGCACAATCAATCTGTGACAGGTATTTTCGTTGCATGAAAATCAGCTATTTGAATCGCTACCTTCGGGAGGCTGCCAAACGTCCTTAACACGGGTGCAGACAAACTGATGATGAAAACATTTCACCAACTAATTCTCATCCTTTTCCTTTTTGTGTTTAGCAACGCGAATGCACAGTATTGCGCGAGTGATGAAAGATATACCGAAGCGGTCTATTTTGATATCGCAGAGATAACGGTACAGAACGATGTGGCATATGGTCAGGCATTGGATCATCTTGGAGTGAACACTACATTATTAATGGATGTGTATTACCCGAGCCTAACCATTGACGCTTCTCCACTAAGGCCGTTTGTGCTTCTGATGCATGGTGGTGGATTTTCTTCGGGAGACAAACAATTGGGAGACATCAGAGACCTGTGTTATCACCTTGCCATGCGAGGGTTTGCATGTGCTTCCATCAACTACAGACTGGGATACGACTTTACCGAATATGGTCAGTATAAGGCCAGATACAGATCTATCCAGGATGCTAACGCTGCCATGAGGTTTGTTGTTGCCAATGCCAATAGCGTGAGAATTGACCCGAATTGGCTGTTCGTAGGTGGACAAAGTGCGGGCTCGTTAACGGCTCATGGTATGATCTATGCTGATGAATCGGAGTGCGACAACATCTCGGTGCTATACAACGCTACGTCAATTAGCACAGAGCTAGGCGGTCTATACAATTCAGGCAACAACCTTACAGATACCTATACCATCAAAGGGCTGTTCAATAATTGGGGTGCCGTTGCTGGCAACGAAGTGGAAACTTTAGAAATGGTTCCAACAATTGCGTTCCATGGAGGCCTTGATAATACAGTGCTTATCGATACCGACAACTCATTTGCCAATTATTCTCTTTTTGGCTCGGAGACGATGCATGATCAATTGCTGGCGGCAAATATTTGTAGCGAATTGACAGTGGACATACTTGGTGGTCATGGAATATACAGGAATGCAAGCAGTGTTTTTAGAGCCGAAAGAGCCAGTTGCTTTTTCAAGAGCATTTTCTGTAACAGTTGTTCCGATTTCTATGCAACCGATTCAATCCCATCAAACTGCTCTACAACACTTGGTCTAAGTGTTGCAGAAAGTGCCAAGAATGCACTTGTCAAAGCATATCCAAACCCTACCAATGGTATAGTTTGGTTAGAAGGAATAAATGAACCCATAGAAATTCTCGTACTGAACGCAATGGGTCAGATTTTAAGCAAGCAAAGTTCTGTTACACATGTGGACCTATCCGAATTTCCTAAAGGAATCTATTTCATTTTAACAGAATCAATTGGAGATTCATTTGATCGCCATATCATCAAAGTGATGAAAGATTAATGCTAAGAGACAGCACCCCATAAAACTCAACCATTAAAGAAATGAAGCAAAGAGCACTTTCAGAATTAACGGATCAGGAGCTGCTGGATATAGTAAAGAAGAAGAAATCAACTTCCATAAAATACGCCCTACTGATAGGGTTTCTTATCGGTATTGTCATTTACGGTGTGGCAAAAAACAGCTGGGGATTCTTTACACTGATTCCTTTGTACTTTATCTACAAGTTGATCAGCAACTCAAGGTATGACGATAAGGAATTGGAGAAAATTCTGAAAGAGCGAAATTTGAACTGAGAAAAGACGCTGCTCTCCTCAGCCTATGACCTGCTAGGTTTTATAGCGCATCTCAAAACCTCACACTCAGCTTTCCACGGATGAAGAAAGGCGTTCCGGGTGTGAAATGGATTTCTTCCACGCTTGCAGTTTCATCGCGCAAGCGCGATTCAGTTGCAAACTGCGTTTCGTTCCATTTGCTGTTGAAGAGGTTTTGAATAACGATACCAGCTGTCCATTTGCGCCATGTGTAACTCAGGTTGGCATCGCACACAAAATAGCCCTTGGCCGTGATGGAGTAATCTTCGTTAGCTGGTCGGTCGCCTATCCAGCGGTAGTTGATGCCGCCCGAAATACCAATTGGGTGATTGACCGAAACACCGCCCACCGAGGTCAGCTCGGCCGCCAGCGGAATGTAATTGGCATCGGCAGGTTCATCCATAGCCCGAGCAAAAGCATAGTTGAAATCGGCATAGATGAAAAGCCACTTGAGCGGTTGATAGCGCAGGCTCAGGTCAGCACCCAGTCGCTGCGTTCTGCCGCTGGGTTCCACAATGGCTGCATCTCCAACGTACACGAATTCCTGTTCGAGATATAAGTACCAACCGCCCACGTTTATCATCAGGTTATCAATGGGTTTGATGATGGCGCCAAGGTCGGCTCCGTAGGCAGTAGGAAGCGTTCTGCGGCCATTCTGCGCCACCACCACGCGCGTATCGTTGCTGTGGAATCCCATTCCTGTTTTCAGGTACAATTGCCAGCGATTGCTAGGCGAGTAGATCACGTTGAATTTGGGGCTCGGCTTGATGGTTTGTTCCGAACGGTTGTTGTAAACCGAATCCAACCTATTGTGATAATCGAATTTGAAATGATCTAAACGGATGGCCGTGTTGATGAGGAAATCTCCGAACTCAAAATCGGCACCCAAAAAGGCATAGATGTTCGATTCGTCTATATCGCCCAGCGCATACGGAACGAGCAAGGAATCGCGGTTTACGGTGTGCGAAAGTTCTACATCATTCACATCATCATAGCGCATTCCAAGACCGCCTTTCAGACCGATGGTGCCTTTGTTCAAATGGAAATGATGATCGACCACGCTTTCAAACCCTGCTAGGTTTCTGCGTTCGAATTGCTTTATCTGATCACCATTTATCGAGTCATCAAGGAAGAACGTGAAGTTGCTGTAGAGTTCAAATCCGTAGCGGCTGTAGTAGGCATTGCTCTTTACGGTGGTGTGTTCGCCAAGGATGGCGGTATGGTTCATGGCTGCGTTGATGCGGTGCGTATTGCCGCCCTCGGTATCGTCAATGGCTCCAAATCTTCCAATCAAACCGTTTTCCACAGCACGGACGGGAATCTGCCCGCTTGCATCCCATTTACTGTTAAAGTAAGAAGCTTGAAACGATAGGAATTGCCGCTTGTCAATGGCTGCGTTGTATTTCGCCATTACGTTAATTCGGTTGAAATTCTGCGATGATTTGAACGGGCCATCCGTCAGTTGAAACTCGCCAGCTACGTAAGCATCTTGGTTGGGTCTGTTCTTCATAAGGTTGAACATTCCTAGCGCTCTGATGGTGTTGAATTGGCCATATTCCAACGAGACCAGACTTTCGTTTAGCTTGTCTTTGGTTTTCATGGCGACATAACCTGCCGTGTTGAAATTCCCTTTGTCGGCATAGTACGGGCCTTTGCCAAAATCTATTTCCTCTATGGTTTCAGGAATCACGAAGTGGAGGTCGGCATAGCCTTGTCCGTGTGCATGCGAAGCCATATTCACCGGCATTCCATCCACAGAAATAGTAATGTCTGTTCCGTGGTCGATATCAAATCCCCGAAGGAATATCTGCTCTGCTTTTCCACCCCCAGCGTGTTGACCAATGATAAGGCCAGGCACTTTGCGCAGCACTTCTTGAGAAGTGGTTACAGGATTCACCGCGACATCAATTTTCGTAATACTGTTTATCGCTTTTAAGCTATGACTTACTTCCACAGCGGCCAACTCGAAGGAACTTTCGCTGAGAGTTACGGTCAATGGTTCAAAATCGTTGACAATGACAGACTGTGGCATGTAGCTGATATGCGTGATCAGCAGCGTATCGCCCAGTTTTACATCATCAATTGCGAACTTTCCCTTTAGGTCGGAGTGCGTATGTGCGCCTGAATTAGTAGTGATATGCGCGTTTGCAACTCCACTTTTGTTGGTGGAAATGATCGATCCCGTCAGCGTTTGTCCAAAGCTGGTTGATGTAAAAACTAGTCCAAAAAGGGTTATAATTAAGAATGGAATGCGGAAGTGCTTAGGCATGGAATTGGGGTTGATCAAAACATTCAACAACGCTAAACTAAAAACGAACTCGAAAGTTCACAGCATAGCAGGTCAATTCTATCTACGAGATATTTTCTAGCTCGGTTTTGTAAAACCTAAAGCTCCGCAAAAGGGTCTTTTTCCGAAAACGTGCTTACGCTTGATGCAGCTTTGATGTCAGTTAGCTTCAGCTTAATGAAACCAAGCTTGTGAAGACCTGCTGTTTTGGCACCCGTTTCGAGCGTTTGCCAATCTTCCCAACTGAACTTTATGCCTTTGATGGGAATAATGGAAACCCACATTTTTACAGCGATCGGCAGCCCCGTTTCATCGCATATCCATAGGTAAGAATCGCCAGGCGTGTTGCCGCCCGTGGTGTAAGTAATGAGCAATGCATCGTTCCCGTCCTCCGTTTTCACGTAGGCCCGTTCGGTGCCATCATCGTATAATTTCTCAAAGGGATTGAGCCAGAACGAATCGTTCGCCCACGAATTCCAAGCTTCGTCAATAAGCTCAACGAGTTCTTCGCCTTCCACGGGCTTGCCATCTTTCCAAGCTCTGCCTTTTTTGGTCGTATGGTCAAAGATGACGATGGTTTTGCCCCATTCAACGCGTGAGTATTTGCGCTCGCGGTCCCAAATGTGTTTGTTCTTCCCCGCAAACGTCCAACCGACAATGGCTGTTTCTTGCCAAGCATCATGCCCAGTGGCGAGCATGATCTTTTGCGCAAGCGAATCTGCTCGTGGGCCTGAATCCTTTTCGGAGATGGCTTTGTCAACACCTGCACAACCGATGATGAGCAGAAAGGCTGTAAATAGGATAATGGAATGGCTGAATGAATATTTCATGCTAGCAAGCTACTCAGTTTTGAGCGGATGGCGACTGTGAACACTGGTGCGTTACGGGCAAAGACTCAATCTTCCGAAAACTCGACCAGCAATTTTCGGTATTCCGTAAAGAGTTTAGAACGGCTCAAATAGCCTTTGTATTTGCCGTTTTCGAGTACGGGCAAATTCCATGCATTCACATCCTTGAATGTGTTGACGACCTTTTCCATGCTGTCGGTAATTTCCACTTTGCCAAGCGGTGGACGCATGAGTTCTGCAACCAAAACAGAGTCGTATTTAGAGGTATCAAACATGATATCGCGAACATCATCCAAAAAGATGATTCCGAGGAAATTCTCATCTGGGTCTACAACTGGGAAAATATTTCGCGTTGACTTTTTAATCACCTGAACCAATTGACCAAGGTTCATTGTAGGCTGGATGCAGACCAGATTGCGTTCGAGCAATTGATCCATTCGCATAAGCGTAAGCACGTTTCGGTCTTTGTGGTGCGTTAGCAGTTCTCCACGACTTGCCAGTTTGAAGTTGTAGACAGAATGCGGAAATAGGAATTTTGAAGTGAGAAACGACATCGAAACAGCAATCATCAACGGAACGAAAAGCGAGTAGCCATTGGTTATTTCGGCAATGAGGAAAATGGCAGTTAGCGGAGCACGCATGTTTCCTCCCATTAGCGCAGCCATGCCAACCAGTGTGAAGTTAACTACGGAAATGTGCTCGAAACCGACCAGATTCAACGTTTTGGCCACAATGAATCCCAAGGTGCTGCCCATAAAAAGTGTTGGGGCGAAAATTCCTCCAACGCCTCCGATTCCAATGGTGACCGAAGTGGCCACGGCTTTGAAGATCACCAATCCCGTGAGGAATAAAAGCATCAGTGGAAGTTGATTTTCCAACCCTACAAATAAGGTGTTACTGAAAATTTTGGAGTAATTCCCGTCAATGAGCGAATTGATGAGGTCGAAACCCTCGCCATAAAGCGGAGGGAACACGAAAATCATCATCCCAAGCAATGCACCGCCACCAGCAATGCGCAAGTATGGGTTCATTTTCCGCGTTCCCAGTTTGGTAATGGTAAGGAACGTGATGGTGAAATAGACAGAAAACAGACCTGCTGCGATTCCGAGAAGGATGTAAAATGGAACTTCTGAAAGTCGCAACACTTCCATAAGTGGAAAGTGAAAAAGCGTGTCGTTTCCGAGAAATAATCGGGATGTGACCGATGCGGATGCTGAAGCCATCAACAGCGGAATGAGTGAAGCGGTGGTCAGATCGATCATGATCACCTCGATGGCGAAAACGATGCCTGCGATCGGTGCGTTGAAGATCGATGAAACGGTTCCTGCAGCTGCACAGGCTATCAGTTGCGTGCGCATTTTATAGTCGAGGTGAAAAATGCGACCGAGATTGGAACCGATTGCAGCGCCAGTGATCACGGTCGGAGCCTCCAAACCAACAGAACCACCAAAAGCTACAGTGAATGGAGCGGTAATAAGAGACGCAAACGTGTGATAGAACTTGATGAAACCGCTTTCCTTGCTCAGCGAATACAAAATGAGCGGAACACCTTCGCTCAATGGTCGTCTGATGACCCGATGAATGATGAGATAGGTAATGAGAATCCCAATTGTTGGAAGTACGAAATAGAGGTACTGTTGAATTGGACGGATGTATTCGCTCAGCAATCCTGATTGAATGAGGTGCACCGCATTTTTGATGGTAACGGCTACAAGTCCTGAGGTGAAGCCAACAAGAACGCTGAGGATCAGAACGAAATTCCGGTGCGAAATATTCCTAAGTCGCCACTTGACAAAGATCCGGAACCACTTTTTTAAGGATCCCTGCGATTGAATGAAAATGGACCTAAGCAGATTCATTTATCAGGAAGAGAGAAGATGCTCGTCTACAAATTCACGCACACAAGCGTCACCACCTTTTCGGGTAAGAATCACCGTAGCTTTCATTTTAACAGCTTCCACAGCATCGGCCGGACAGCCCGAGAAACCAACGGCATCCATCACTTCCAGGTCGTTGATGTCATCGCCAATGTAAGCCACGTTTTCGAGCTTGATTCCCAGCTCATTACACCATTGATTGAGAACTTCGAGTTTAGGTTTTGAACCGACATATACACGCTCAACACCTAGTGTTTTTGCTCGGTTCTGAATGATGTGATTGGTGCTTCCTGAGCTCAAAAACGCCACATTCATTCCTTTTTCTCGAATGATCTTAATGGCCATTCCATCCTTGGTGTTGAACTTCTTGAACTGATCGCCATTTTCGGTGTAATACATGCCGCCATCGGTCATTACACCATCTACATCCAACACCAAAAATTTGATGTTGTGCGTTGCGAATTCTTCAAATGCATTGTGATGTGACATTAATTCCTTCGTTTATCTATTTAAGCGGAGCCAAGTTCGTTGAAATCCATGTCATCAAATTCATCTCGTTTTGATTTTGTCATAACCTCAGTTGGCTTAAGCATGTCTCGAATTAGGAGAAACCAGAGAAAGGGAATTATCCAAACCACAATCGTATTTAACCTCTTTTGCGTTTCACCAAACCTATTCGACCTGTAAATCCGTTTTGTGAAACGAATTGCGAAAATCACGTGAGTCAAGCCAAGGAGGATACAAATGATTGTTGAACCAAGGTTCATGGTACAAAACTAATCGCTATTCGCTGGTGGCTATTCACTAAATGATTTCTCTTCCAATCGCCTTCGCAATCGGTCTGAGCGTTCCTAAAAGGTCACGGAATTCATCATGATTCAATTGCTGAGAAGCATCGCTTTTCGCCACTTTCGGATTCGGGTGAACTTCAACCAACAGTCCATCAACACCCATGGCAACACATGCGCGACTGAGATCAGCAACACCATACGCATAACCCATAGCGTGCGAAGGATCCAATACCAATGGAAGATTGGTGTATTCTTTCAAATACGCCACTCCACAGAGATCAAGTGTAAATCTTGTTTTCGTTTCGAATGTGCGAATACCGCGCTCACAAAGCATCACATTCTGGTTTCCACCCGAAAGGATGAACTCCGAAGCCTGTACAAATTCCTGCAAGGTGGTGCCAAAACCACGCTTCAGCAGCACAGGCTGTTTTGCCTTTCCGCATTTCTTCAGAATACCGTGATCATACATCGATTTTGCTCCGATCTGAATGATGTCAGCATATTCAATGATATCATCCACTTGAGTTGCATCGCGCACTTCCGTAATGATGTTCAGACCGAATTCATCGCGCATCTTAGCTAGCAGTTTCAGTCCTTCTAAACCCATTCCTTGGAACGAGTAAGGCGATGTTCGTGGCTTATAAGCTCCTGCACGAAGCGTGCTGATGCCTAGCTCTTTCATCAAAGATGCCGAAGAACGAATCTGCTCTTCGCTTTCTACCGAACATGGACCGCCAATGACAACCGTGTTTCCAGAATTGCCTCCAATTTGCACCTTGCCCAATTGAATGGTGCGCGTTTCGTTTTTGTACTTACGACTTCCAAGCTGAAGATCATCCGCAAACACAACGAATTTGTTTGTCAGATTTTCGAGTTCGGTTGGTAATTCTTTTTCTGACGAACTGTTGATCAGCACAAATCGGGTTCCATCGTAAATGCAAAAGGCTTTCGCAATTTTTGCCAGCTCATGAGCTCGTTCTTCGCTAACGTTTTCGTTCAGTTCAATGATCATGCTTCTCCTTTAATGAGGTCGTTAAATGTGAGTGAACCCGTCAGTTTTCCTTTGGAATTGACCACGGGCAAATAGTTTATCGGTATGGTTTGATGGCGAATGAATCGCAGCAACTCTGTCACCGTCATGTCTTCATTCACCACAATTGGATTCAGATTGATGAGTGATTCCGCTTGAAGCGAAGCCAGATCGTCAATGTGTTGAAGCAATCCTTTTCGAACATCTGCATTGCTGATAATTCCTTTCAAAAAACCAGCTTTGTCAATCACAGCTGTGAAAGCCATTCGTGCTTCTTCGATGGATTGCAGCACACTTTTCAATGAAAGATTTGAAAGACCAACAGTTGGCGTTTCGTTCAGGCCAAGCATGAAATCAGCTACGCGATAATGCGAATCAACTTCTCCATTTTTAAGACTGAGCATCGCACCGCCAACGGTATTCTGCTTAAAAAGGTACGAACCAGAAACCGCACAATGCACGCCTAGATTGCGCAAAATGAAAGAGACTTCGGCATTCACACCGCCATCCACATGTATCTGTTTGTTCGGGAATTTCTGTTTGAATTCGCGAATGCGCTTGAAATTATCCTTGTTGAATGTTCCACCACTTTCACCAGGAACGGTCGCCATAAGCAAAACGAAATCGCAGGTCTTTGCAAACTCTCCGAACACATCCACAGGCGTGGCTGAGGTCAAGGCCAAACCAAGCTTTTTGAATCCAGTATTTGGCAGTTCTCGGCTTCCATTCAAATTCTCGTATTGAATGGTGAGGAAATCGACCGGATTTGTTTCCAACACTGAACCAAAATCCATTGGTTTGCTGGTGATCAAGTGGAGGTCGAGTGGGAGTGAGGTCTGGGTTTTAACACGTGCCAGATCAGCAAAAACAGAAAGATCGTTCTTACAATCGATGTGCAGCATATCGGCATGATGCGCTTCCAATTCCTTTACGGTCTCCAGAATATCCTGAGTTCCGTTGGCGTATATGGAAGCTGAAATGCGCATTTTTCTATCGCGCAAAAGTAGGGCTTTGCCGCTTGGGAATTAGAAATTGAAAAGGTCGGAACTCAGGTATCGGTCACCACGATCGCAAGTGATGCAAACGATGGTTCCACTTTCTAATTCGGAAGCCACTTTCAGCGCTGCGAAAAGTGCTCCTCCACTGCTCATTCCAGCAAGAATTCCTTCTTCGCGTGCCATTCTTCTCGTGGTCTGAGTCGCATCATCCTGACTCACATCTACAATGCGGTCAACGCGAGTAGCATCAAAGATCTTTGGTAGAAATTCGGGCGACCATCTTCTGATGCCTGGAATACTTGATCCATCTGTTGGTTGTGTGCCTACAATTTGAACGTTCGGGTTCTGCTCTTTCAAGTAGCGAGAAACCCCCATGATCGTGCCTGTTGTTCCCATGGCCGAAACAAAATGCGTCACTTCGCCATTCGTATCTCGCCAAATTTCCGGTCCAGTTGTTTTGTAATGCGCTCCCGAATTGTCGTGATTCGCGAATTGATTGAGCATGAAATATTCTCCAGTGGCGGCCATTTCCTCTGCCAATTCACGCGAATATTCAATCGTTCTTGCTGCTGGCGTCAGAATCACTTCTGCGCCATAAGCTTTCATGGTCTGAATCCGTTCTTCGGTAGAATTATCGGGCATAATCAGGTGCATTTCCACACCTTTCAGCTGCGCGATCATTGCCAATGCAATGCCGGTGTTTCCGCTTGTTGCTTCTACGAGTTTATCACCTTTCTTAATGTCACCACGCTTCAAGGCATCTGATATCATTCCGTAGGCTGCTCGGTCTTTCACACTTCCACCAGGATTGTTGCCTTCCAACTTGCAGAAGATCCGCACGTTTGGATTAGTGTTAAGATGAGTTATCTCTACAAGTGGCGTGTTTCCAATTAGACTTTCAATTCCCACTTTGTTCAATTATGAATTAGTAATTAAAAATTAAGAATGAGATTGCCACGTTCGTTCCTCACTCGCAATGACGTTGTTAAACTATCAACTTTATCTCTTTATATACTGATCAACTCTTTATCGTGATTCGGTCCGTTTTGCCGCTTTCATCACTCATACTGGCGCTGTAATAGACCTTGCTTCCTGCTGGAACACTTCGCGTTAGCCACACATTTCCACCAATAACTGAGCCTTTACCAACGGTAGTGGTGCCTCCTAAAATGGTTGCTCCTGCGTAGATCACTACTTCATCTTCAATGGTTGGATGGCGCTTGGAAGTCGCATCTTTCTTATCCACGCTCAACGCACCAAGCGTTACGCCTTGATACAATTTTACGTGACGGCCGATAACAGTCGTCTCTCCAACAACGATTCCTGTTCCGTGATCGATACAGAAATATTCTCCAATTGCGGCAGATGGATGAATGTCGATTCCCGTTTGAGTGTGCGCGTATTCTGTCAGAGCTCGTGGAACCAAATGTGTTCCCATCTTATCCAAAGCATGCGCAATTCGGTAAGCTGAAATGGCGTAAAAACCTGGATAAGAACGTGCTACAACCTGTTTGGTTTTTGCAGCTGGATCGCCCAGAAAAGTAGCTTCCAGATCGAGATCAAGCGCAGCCTTGATCGAAGGAAGTTGTTGGAAGAATGCGGTAACAATTCCTTCTGGTTTCTCTTCGGAACAAGAACAAAGAATGTCATCTAAAATCACTTTTAGACTTTCATAATGCTGCGTAAAATCGGCTTCATTGTCGAATTTGACAGTGCTTCGTTCAGGATAAAGAACTCCCAAGAGTTCGTTCAGCCATTTGGCCACAACCTCAGGAGAAAGGCATTTGCCCGTTTTCTGATGTTGCTCGAAAAGTTTATGTATGAATGAAGATTCCAAATTCAAAAATGAAGTGCGCGAAGATAACGCTGCACATTGAAACAATGTTCTTCTTGAATTAGCCTTTCAGTAATCTCAGTTCTTGTTTCAGAGCTGGAACGTGTTTGACTGCGATTGACCAAATGACCGAGATTTCAATACTATCGTATGCATGTGCCAAATAGTTTCGAAGTGAAATGATGCTGTCGGAATGTTGAATGGAAATTGACGGGTCCGCTTTTCGCATCTTACTTACCGCTTCGCCAATGATCTCCAGATTTCTTTCAAGCGTGCGAATGGCCATGAAATTCTGTGTGAATGTTTCATAGTTGCTGTCGCACAGGGTGATAACCTGCTCAATTTCCTCAATCACAGATTCAATGTCAAGAATATACTTGAGAACGAGACTACGCGGCATATAATTGAACCTTAGTCGAGTTCAGTTCCTCAATGAAAATGGGGTTTTTCAACGCTGGAATTGAAACCAGATCTACCTTCTTGTTAAATAGATTTTCCAATGCACTGATAAGACCGAAAAAATGGTCGGCCATGTCAACAACTGGTACGTGGGCAGAAAATTTCACAGCAAAATCAAGGTCGCTCTTAGTCGAATCAAAAGATTGTCCAGTGGCAGAACCGAACAGATATAATTCCACCACATCATACTTTTTGCAAAGGATGAGCAAGGATTCGCGGTTCTGTTCTATCAATTTAAGCATGAACCAAAGATACGTTACTTGATTAATGAAGAACGAACTCTATTTTTTTCCTCGTTTTTGAGGAGTGAGTTCCTCTTTCTCGGTTCCATTCAAAAACTTAAGTGCCACGTTGACAGGAACGCGTTTTTTGCGATTGAAAGCGGTGACGAACGCATCGGTCAGCCCTTGCTGCTGCAACATGTCGCGATGTTTCTGTGCTTCTTCGTAAGTATCGAATTTACCAGCGGTGAGAATGGTGAGGTCGTTTTCGCGCACTTCCTTTAGTTTGTCCACTTCAAAATAATAAGAGCGTAGGTCTTTTGGAAGCGTTTCTGCAAACGCACCGATCTGTACACGGAATTCAATTTTGCCTTTCAGGTCGGAGTGAATGTTGTGGTCGTTGAGCGAAACCACTTCTTCTCCGTAACGCTCCGGTTGATTGATATCTACAATGAATGCATCTGGATAACCATTGGAACGCACTTCTTCCAACAACTCTTCTGCCTGCGAACGGAAGCTCAGATTTCCGATAACGTATCGGTAGATCTTGTTCTCATCTACATAAACCCCCACATTTTTCAGTTTCGGAAATTCAATCGTGTAAGCAGGATTGATGGACGCGCTTACTTGAACACCATAAAGCACCGAATTGGTGGTGTAATTCACTTCGCGCGTCACTACTTCGGGCTCGTCTGGTTGCATGCTTACCAAACGGTCTTTTAGGTAATTGGAAGAATGCGTGTTGATGTAATTCCGTGTTTTGATCTCTTGCGCCATGCGCATTGGTTCGTGGCAGAGTTCAATCCATTTCACAGCCTCATTGGTGTAAAATGGATCTCCTTGAGAGAAAACCTGCACAAACTTATTGTAGCGGTCCAAGGCTTTATCGCAGTCTTTCAATCTACTGTAAGCAATCACCAAATAGTACCAGCAGAATTCAGGTTCGCCCATGCCTGGGTCGATATCCGTCTTGCTATAATCGTCAGCGGCTTTTTCGAGATAACCAACCGCTTCTTCAATCCTAATTCCCTCTTTTACCAAGCACATTCCGAGGAAATAGTTATTCGGTGCTGCCGTGGCATCTGCTTTCATCAATTCTTCCAAGATCGGAATTGCTTCGCGGGTTTTGTTGGATGCGATCAGAATCTTCGCCTTTTCCAATTGCGACTCAACGGCAAACGAAGCGGTGCACAGCAGCACGCTGGTAATGAGTGTGGTCAATATCTTATTCATCGTCAGCAGTCATGTGTTTGTTGAGTTTAACGGCACTCTTCGATTTTCGTAATCGCATGTTCACCATTTCCACCACGAGTGAAAAAGCAACTGCGAAATAGATGTATCCTTTTGGCACATGGAAACCCAATGCATCCAAAATCAGCATAAAACCAATAAGAATAAGGAACGCGAGTGCGAGAATCTGAAGAGTAGGGTGCTGATTGATGAATTTGCTGATAACGCCCGAAAACAGCATCATCACGATCATGGAAAGTACGACCGCACCAATCATAATAAGTACGTGCTCTGTAAGTCCGATGGCCGTTAGAATGGAATCGAAGCTGAAAACCATGTCAAGTGCTACTATCTGGATAAGTGCGTTGGAGAGGGACAAGGCCTTTTTCGCTACTTTTTGTTCTTGGTCTTCATTCACACCTTCCAATTTGTGGTGGATTTCGGTTGTGCTTTTGCCCAACAGGAAAAGTCCTCCAGCCATCAGAATCAGGTCGCGGCCGCTTACCGCATGTTCAAAAACGGTGAACAATGGTTCTGAGAAACCAATGATCCAGGTAATGCCGAGCAACAAGCCGATGCGAAAAACAAGTGCTAGCATAAGGCCGATGTTCCGTCCTTTTGCCTGTTCGTTTATGGGCAGTTTGTCTGTTACAATGGATATGAAAATGATGTTGTCGATTCCGAGAACGATTTCGAGAAAGGTTAGCGTAAGAAGCGCAATCCAAGTTTCTGAATGCAAGAATATTTCCATGGAGTGAAGGTATTCTGAGTTTCCTGCGAAGTTCAAAGAACACCTCATTCTTTGCACACAGTCGCGTGTTAATTATCAACACCTGTGCATCAATTATCGAGCGAATGTTACCTTGATCCCCGATGAAAACCTTTTTGGATGAGATTGCTGAGGAGCTGCTGAAGGACGGTTCCAACGATATTTCGAAGACCTGTATCGTGCTGCCAAACCGCAGAGCAGGCGTGTTTCTTCGCGATGCCATTTCTAGGCAAAGCGATCGGGCCATTTGGGCGCCATCAATTCTTTCTATCGAAGATTTTGTATTCCAACTGTCAGACATTGTCAAGGCCGATCAGACCACGTTGCTGTTCAGTTTCTATGAGGTTTATCGGCAGTCGGTAACCGATCCGCAGACCATTGAACAGTTTGCCAATTGGGCGCCAACATTCCTTTCAGATATCAACGAATTGGATCTGAACCTGATCGATGCGGAAGATATTTTTCAGCAACTGCATGCTGTAGAACGTATTTCAAGATGGAATCCGGAAACGGGAAAAGCCACCGAATTCCAGCAAAAACACCTCGATTTTGTGAAGCAGCTTTATCCTTTCTATCAGCAGCTTCGCGAGGTTTTGAACGGCAGAAAGGTCGGATATCAAGGAATGGCGTTCCGTTCGGTGGCCGAAAACATCGAAACGGTTATTGCCAACACACATTTCGAACGGATATGGTTTGCGGGTTTCAACGCACTTACTATTTCGGAAGAGAAAATGCTGAATGCTTGGCAACAATCAGGCAAAGCCAAGATATTTTGGGACATGGATTCGTTCTATGCTGATGATCCGATGCACGAAGCAGGGCATTACATCAGGCGATTCCGAAGTGGCGAAAGCGAACTCAAAATTGCTGCCGATTTTCTATGGAAGGGCAATCGACTTTCCACTGATCCTAAAGAAATTCATCTCATTGCCACGCAACGGAACATGACGCAAGCGTTCGTTGCAGGAACGATCTTGAACAGACGTTTGATGGCTGAACGAGATACGGTGATGGCGAATTCGGCAGTAGTTCTGAACGATGAGCAGTTGCTGATTCCGCTTTTAAGCGCAATTCCAGCCGATCTGAATGGCGTGAACATCACAATGGGTTATGGTTTGACCTATTCGCAAAGCGCCACGTTTGTGGAACATCTGTTTGCCCTTTACACTCGATTCAGGGAGCACGGAAGTCGCTTTTATCACGCTGATGTGGCTGCCTTGGCCGAAGGTGCGTTTTTGAAATTGACCGAAGATAAACTTGCCAATCAACTGAAATTGCGAAAGCAGGTTTATTTCAGCGTGGAAGAATTGCAGGGTTCTGCCATTTCCGCTATGATCTTCAATAACGAAATGTCATCCGTTGCTGGATTTCTTTTGGGTTTGCAGCGCATCCTTCAGTACTTCGGAAACAGTTTGCGAGAAGCGGAAGATGCTTCGTTGGAAGGTGAATTCCTGTTTTTGCTTGCAACACAAACGCAACGGCTTATCGATCTCACAGCCGAATTCGGAAGCATCGATTCTATAAAAACCTTGCATTCGTTCTGGAAACAATTGCTGCGCGGACAACAACTTGATTTTGTGGGCGAGCCGCTCAAAGGTTTGCAGGTGATGGGAATGCTCGAAACGCGTAACCTCGATTTTGAGGAAGTGATCATGCTTGGGGTGAACGAGGGAAATCTGCCTTCCAATGCACATTCCAATTCGTATTTCACTTTCGATATTCGAAGAGCGTATGGATTGGCTTGTCAGAACGAGCGCGATGCGGTTACTGCTTACCATTTCTATCGCTTGTTGCAGCGAGCAAAGAAGGTTTATCTCATTTATGATCAAGACACCGATTCGCTTGGAAGAGGGGAGATGAGTCGCTACGTTCGGCAATTGTTGATGGAGAAAAAGGACAACATCACCTTGCATCAGTGGAATGTAGACCAGGAAATTCCATTTGGAGGATTAGCGCTGCCGATAAGCATCCAAAAAACAGATCACGAATTCGCCAAGCTCCAACAATTGGCCGAAAAAGGGTTTTCGCCTTCGGCTCTGAACACGTACAGGAGCTGTTCCCTCAAATATTATTTCCGCTACATCGCTGGCATTGGAGAGCCCGATAAGCTAACCGAAGAAATGGATCACGCCAAATTCGGAACGGCAGTTCACGATACCTTGGAAGAACTGTACAAACCGTATCTGAATAGGCCGCTTTCTGAAGCGATACTCCAAGCAGCCAAAAAAAGATTCGATCCTATTTTAAAAAGCAATTTCGCCAAACAGTTGGCCACAGGAAATGAGTTGACAGGAAAGAATCTGTTGATCTTTGAAGTGGCATCTTCCTACGTAAATCGTGTGTTGGACCACGATCTGAAGACCATTCGGTCTGGCAACATCATCACTCCATTGGAATTGGAAACAGTACTTTCAAGCAGCTATCAGTTAAACCTTGATGAGCAATCCGTGACCATCAATCTAAAAGGAATGGCAGATAGGATTGACAGACTTTCTGATGGCACCGTCCGATTGATCGACTATAAAACGGGTTCGTTCGATAAGAAAACGGAAATAAAGCAGTTGGAGGATTTTGACTCCAGTAAGGCCGATCATGCTTTTCAGTTACTCACTTATTTGGTGATGTATTCAGAAAATCAACCAATCAATTCGATTAAGCCAACGGTGTTTTACTTGCGTTCACAGCAAGTGGAGCGTCCGATTTCGGTGTCCGAAAACAAGATTGAACTGCATGATGCTGCTTTGGTTGATTACGGCAAGGAGCGAATCACGGAATTGCTTCAAGATCTGTTCAGTCCAGAAAACTCATTTGAACAGACCGAAGATCGAATGACCTGTCAAACCTGCGATTTCAATCAGGTATGTCAGCGCTAAAGCAACGCTGACGCAATTGTCCGTCTGTCGTATTGGTTACGAATTCGTTAAATGTCAATGGTTGACACGATTGTCAACTGCATTAAAAAAGTATTTTCGCATCGCTTTAAATCAATGAAAATGAAAAGAATAGCTACTCTTATTGCATTTGTAATTGCATTTGTCACGTTTCAAACGAACACGGCCGATGCTCAATGTCCTGGTTGTACCATCGATGCCACCTGCGGTGTTGGCGTAAGTCCTGTGGCACCGGCTTTATGTCCTGCCGTACTTCCAAATGGAATGCAAGGCGTTTATTATGATGAGAACGCTACCTTTTTCATGCCTCGGGATTTTGTGGACGCTGCTTCAGGACAGTCTGTAACGCTTAACACGATTACAGTTACCAGCGTAACAGGAATGCCGCAAGGTTTGAGTTATCAGTGCGATCAGCCAGGTTGTGCTTACACCGTTACCACCGATCCGCTAACTCAACGTGGCTGCGTTAAAATGTGTGGAACGCCAACGGTTCCTGGAAACTACAATATCGTTATTTCGGTTGTGGCCAATGTTGGTACGCCAATTGGAACGATCAATCAGCCAACAGGATTTACAATTCCATTGACCATTGATCCTGCACCGGGTGGCAACTGCTGCTTCAGTTTCAATCCTCCTTCTGCTTGCGGAAGTTTGGATGTGACTTACGAAGGGCTGTTGAATTTTGAGCCTTTGCAACCAACAACTTACGATTGGGATTTTGGAAATGGCAACACGTCTACAAGCGCAACTCCACCAGTTCAATCGTATACAACTCCAGGTGATTTTTATCCTGAGTTGGTAACGACCGTTTACAATTATGTAGTTACAGACATCGACTTTACAGCAGCAGGTTCAAACTGGTGTGGTGATGTTGAGGAAATTTCATTCCTAGGTGTTTGTCAGGGCTCGCCTGATATTTACTACACATTCACAAACGGAAACCAAAGCGTGCAGTCAAGTGCAGGAAGCAATAGCTTGTCGCAATCATGGACAAATCAGGGTCTGGTTCTTGAAAACAACCTTTTGTCGTTCCAATTCTGGGATTCTGACGGAACTTCTGCAGATGACAACCTCGGTGTTTTTTCGCTTAACGTCACGAGCACAGGCACCTTTCAGTTCAGCACATTCGTAAATGGTAATCAAGAAGGTTTCGGCACCGTTACTATCGGTACAGAAGTGGAAACGGTTTACACCACAACAGACACCGTTTCTGTTTTTCCAATTCCTGCTCAACCGCAGTTAGTTTTCAGTCCAGCTCAGGAGGTTTGTGTTGGAGATTCAATTCTGATTTCTGGTCCAGCAGGTCCGTATCAATATCAATGGAAACAGGCCGGTTCGTTTATTTCCGATTCAATTGCTGTTTGGGTTAACGAAACTGATTACTATGCTCTATTGATCATCGATACCAACTACTACTGTGGAATTGAATCAGATTCTGCACTTGTTCAATTATTCACAAATCCATTGCCTCCCGTCATTGCGTACAATAGTAACACGGGTAATATGGAGGTTACCAATAATCCGAATGGATATGACGTAGAATGGTATGTTGATGGCGTTGTGGTTCAGGGCGAAACAGGAGATACACTAGCGAATGTTGGTGTTGGCCCATATGCGGCTATTTACTTGAACGGTGGACTTTGCGCTTCAGGTCAGTCTACAGAATATTCTTTATGCCTGCCGGCTTCAATTCAACCACTCAATAATGACACACTTTGCTGTGGTGATATGGTGACTTTCGATGCGAGTGGCTTTGAAGTGAATCCTTTCAGCACAATTGCTTGGGCGGTAACACCTCAGTCTGCTGGTCCAGTAACAGATCAGCAAAGCGCCACGATGGCTGGAGATAATGGACAGATTTTATCTGAATATGGTCCAGTGGTTGATTTTTCGCGCAACTGCGTAAGCTACGCAGACAGCGTTGCTTCTGGAAGTTATTACGTAACGCCATTTGCAATTGAAAATCCGAACGTAACACCGCTGACTTACGATACACTTCAAGGATGTTCTCCTTATGCGGAAATATGCCCAGCATTAAGCGCTGCTGATGATAACTGGGAGATTTTTCCAATGGTTTTCACCTTCCCAGATAACTCAACGTTGAATGTGAATGATGCGATCGCATTCGGTCTTCCAATCACACAACAGTTACTTGATCTTGCTGGCGGACTTCCTTGTTTGGCACTGACGGATCTGTTCCGTGGTAATCCAAATGGCGTTTGGACAATCAGTGTGACGAACACCGGAACTACTGCGTTGGATATGTCGGTGCCAGATTTCGTTGTCATCAACTCTGTTGATAGTTGTAACCTTATTACTGAGGATGAAACCTATTTGATTGAAGGTGTTGACGTGACCGCCAATCCTGGTCAAACCGTGACTATCAGCTTCAATATTCCACCACTTCCAAGTAATTTTCCTTCTGTGAGCCCTGAGTGCTCTGCATTTGGCGAACCGATTTTGATCACGTTCAAGGATTGTTTCCCTGAATTGACCAACAACTTGGTTATTACCGGTATTGTCAGTAATCCAACCTTGGATTTCCAGAACAACTACATCTACGGAAACATCGATGTGACCATCACTGGAGGAACACTTCCTTACACTATTTCATGGGCTGATGGACCAACAAGCGAAGATCGATTGAACCTTCAACCAGGAACATACACGATCAATGTTGAGGATGCCAATGGATTAACAGCTTCTGAAACATTCGTGCTTACTGGACCATATCTTGGCATTGAAGATTTGAACCGTTATGGATTCTCCTTGGGGCAAAGCGTTCCAAATCCTACAACTGGAAATTCGCTGATCTCTTTTCAAAGCAACATTCAGGATAACTTCACATTCATTGTGCGCGATGCCTCAGGTAGAGAAGTTGCCAGAATGGCTGTTCCTGCCAAGCAAGGAGAGAATAGAATCCTATTTGACGGAAGCAACTTGAGCTCTGGTCTTTACACATATTCCCTTTCCAATGGAACGAATGCGTTGACCGAGCGCATGATCATCAACAAGTAACAATTATTACAAAAGGTTCCTTGATCATTTATGGTCGAGGAACCTTCTTTGCAACTAGCTTTGTGTTTTAAATAAAAATCTATGAAGCGACTTCTTTCTGTTCTCCTTGTATCCATTGTGCTCGTATCTTTCAATTCCTGTAACAAGAATCTTGATAAGGTGCTTTTTGGTACTTGGAGCGTGACCAAGGTTGAAGGGACATTGAATGTCAATGGCTTTTCTGTTTTTACCGGAGCAGATCAAAACCCGACTGGGACCGTTGAGTTCAAAAGCAACGGAAGAGGAGAGCAAGACTACAGTTTTGTGTTTGCCGGAACTACTTATTCGCAAACTGGCACTTTCACTTGGGAAGCCAACGAAGACGAGATCATTATTGATCGTACCTCAGATCCAGATATGATCTGGGTACGAACGGTTGATACGGAGAACAGACAAGTGGCATCTTACAATATTGTTGTGGATGCTAATCAGAACTGGGATTATACCATAACGCTAGAGAAGTGATCGAGGGTTAAATCCTCTTCGGCTCTTTTTTTCCGAGCGGACTTTCTTATCCTCCAATCGTTTTCGTTTTACTGATTCAGGAATAGCAGTTTTCTTTCGGAGTTTCTTCTTTTTGAGCGCCAGGATCACCAGTTCAATCAGCCTTTCGGTTGCAAATGATTTGTTTCTGATCTGAGATCGGGTTTCTGAACTATCAACAGATAAAATCCCGTCTGAATTAATGCGGTTCTTTAAACGTAAGGCAACTCGTGCTCGTTGGTTCTCATCCAACACCTGAGATTCGGAAACGTTAAATTGAGCGCTTACTTTGGTTTCCACCTTATTCACGTTCTGTCCGCCACTGCCCGAACTTCTCGATGTTCGATACGTGATTTCTTTCTCTATGGCATTACGAAGCGTCTGCATCAGTTTTAAGGTAAGATTCGCATCATGGAAGCAATATCGTCAGTTTGAATGATATCTGCCGATAGGAGCAATGCCTTTCGATTGGAGAAAACATCGCCACAACCCCAGATCATCACTTTGATTCCTGCATTTTTAGCACGTTCAACATCTTCGGGCTTCAATAAATTCATTTCAATTGAAATCCCATCCAAATTGGATTTCACAGCTTGATCAATGTCTGCAGTCGGTTCGTGCGCATAGTAGAACAACTCGGCATTTACGCCAGCAGTTTTTACAATGGATAGAAGTTGTAGGTCTTGAGATTCTATGAGAAAACGGTATTGGGGAAATGTGCTGGTTATCGAGTTCAACTGACGAACGAATACTTTCATGTCAACACCTTCATCTGGTTTTAGGTCTAACGAGAAAATGGTGCCATCGCGCCAATTTCCGTTCAAAATGCTAGCTAGATCTGAAATGGGTTCTGAGCTGAACCAGCCTGATGTTTGGCAAGAATTCAGTTCGCTGAAAGTTTTAGAAGCCACTGTTCCCGAACATTGGGTGGCTTTATCAAGCGAGCCATCGTGGAATGAAACTAAAACTGAATCATGCGTCATTTTCACATCAAGCTCAGTTCCATTGATCGGATAGGAAAGTGCTTCTTGAATCGATCGTTTCGAATCTAATGGAATGGAAGAGCGAACACCCATTCCACCGTGTCCCAGTATGATCGGTACATTTTCGATTTCAATCGAGCGATGAATGTAAATCCATCCTGCAAGGAAAAATACCAGCAGCGCCAATCCTGCGATAAGGAATGGATTTTTCAATTTATTGTTTGATCAGCTTATTGCTGAATACCAGTTTCTGATTGTCATAAGCGTTCAGGAAATAAGTGCCAGAAGAAAGGAAATCCGCATTGAAGGAAAGGCGATTCTTCCCTGCTTTGATTCGGTCTTCCAGAAGCAACTTAACGGTGCGACCTTCAATATCAACCAATTCCAAACGAAGTAAAGTGGCTTTTTCGAGTTCAAATTCCACCTGCAAGCCGCTCGTTACGGGATTCGGAAAAACGAGTGCTTGCTCAGCGTCCTTACTGAGGTTGTGAATTCCAGTGGATAGGTCAGGCGTGGTGAGTTCGGCCAGCCACGTGCCATGCCCATGCGCAGCACTTCCGAACGAGCCAGCGGCCCAAACCTTTCCAGGTTGGTTGTAAACCCGTTGCGAACCTGAGTAATCTCCCCAGCGTTCCAGCGTGTCATTCATCACGTTCACGAATCCCAGACCTTCTTTTATTTGAACACGGTCGGATCGTTCTAAATCTCCATTGACGTGAATGGCGCTGAAACCTGCAAACTCCGTTTCGCTTGTATGGTTGAAAGTGATGATCGATTGCTCATCATTCGCACTGAGCCCTGTCCATGAGATGTTCGGATAACCAAGGTAGAGGTTCGGTTCGCTGTAAATACGTGAAACCATGGTTGGAGCCTCGGCTGCATTGTCAATAACGCCATGATAGATTGCTGAAGTTCCAGTGGCTGGATCGGTGCAGCTCTGTACGAAATAGATCCTTCCATTTAGTGTGTAGCCGCCCAAGATGCGACTATCATTCGTGTCGAACCAATGGTTGCCGGCTTGCTTTGCCGGAACGGGAAGGATGTACGGTTGGTCAGCTTGAATGGTTCGAACTTCCAGTTCCGTGTTCGGGTCGGAAACACGGCCTGTTACATGAAGGACGAAAATGCTGTCATTTTCCGCACTCGTATTTCGGTTAGAAAGCAGGAACATGTCTTCCGATGTAGATGCATCTGCTGGAGACATCGGAGTGATATTGAAGATTTTCTTGGACTGAGGAAGAATGTCGTTGTAATAATTCGTGATGAGTTCAAATCCCAAGTAACCTTCTTTCAATCCAACTTGCCATAGGCAGGTTTCCGTAAAACCAGAGTTGTTCGAAGAGCCGTTGGTAAACGTATTGATGCCGATAAAAAGATCCTTACCCGAAATTCCGATAACGGGATAATCCGCCCACGTTTCATTCCCCAACGGATTACCAGGTAAAGCATACATGTTCCAATCTCCTGTTGGATCAGATGTTCTACTGAATCCAACCACAATCCAGCTCGTTTGCCATGTGAAACCGTTCAGAAAAACCATCACGAAACGGTTGTTGTTCGGGTCGTAAACCACTTTTGGGTCGAACTTGCTTCCTGAAAGGTCGAGTGTGTCGGCTATATTTCCCAATGATCGAAAAAGCAGTTGCTGCTCGGTGCTTGAGTTGTACATGTGAATTCTCGAATTCGTCACCGAAACGATGTTTCCATCATTCGAAATAGCCATGTCGTTGTCGTTTGGAACACCGTTGAAGCTATTGCCTTCGAAGTTGAGTCCCAAACCGGGAGCATTTCCGGCAGCAGCACGCGGTGACTCAGAAGTTTGGGCTGGATATCGTTCCATCACCCACTTCTTTTTCTCCATTAGTTCGGCTCGTTTACCTGATACGCCAGGCTTTGGAGCTTCCAAATGCTGCAACAGAATTTCCCAATCTTCCGTTGGTTTGTTCATGTTTATCGTTGCTCCTTTGGCAATGGCGAAATGATTGACCTTAGCCGTTTGCGCCAAACTCAAAACAGGAAGTGCGAGGAATATGATGATGAGATTTCTCATGTAGCGAGCTTATTCGTTCAAGTTCTAAAATTTCTTCCACATGCTGCAATGTGGACCAACGTTCGGTACCTCATATTCTGGCCCAAAACAGCACCAGCCATTTGCTTCATAAAAAGGAATGGCAACAATTCGTGCTTGGAGCCAGCCTGTTTTTGCGTCCCAACGTTCCATGCTTTCTGTCTCTAACGTTGAAAGCACTTCGCTTGCCAAGCCTTGTCCCTGATATGCATCCAACGTTCCCATGGCCCGAATCTGAATGGCAGGTCTAAGGCCTTCTGCCGGAATTTCGGTGCCGCTATCGTCCTCCATCATTGCATAATCTGCGCAAAGCGGTTCAAATGGCGGACAAGCGCTTTTAGCTTTCGCGTCCATGGCGCTTCCGTCAGCATCTTCTGGGATGAGATGCGCGCGACCTACTGCTACGATCTTTCCATCGTCTTCCACCCAAGCATTGATCGCTTCATCATCGCCCGCTAATTTTTCAGAGCCTTTTGGCGAACCAAGAGGTTTTCTGAGGATTTCAAAACGAACATCAAAATATGCTTCAGGCACATCCTGTCCGGGGAATTTCACAACGGTTTTCATAGGAAAAGATCAGTGATAACAAATGAGGCAAACAGCACGCTTGCAATACCATTTGTAGTGAAAAACGCCAAATTAACCCTGCTGAGGTCATTCGGTTTTACAATGGCATGCTGGTAGATAAGTAGGCAAAGAAAAATGCTGTACCCGATCCAATATAGCCATCCAAAATTTCCAGTTCTTCCGGCAATAAAAAGAAGGCTTGCAGTGATGGCGTGCAACACATTCGAAAGCATCAATGCTTTTGGTTTTCCGAGCCACACAGGAATGGAGAAAAGTCCATTTTCGCGGTCGAACTCTTCATCCTGCAATGCATAGATGATGTCGAATCCTCCAACCCAAAAAAGCACAGCTAAGGAAAAAAGCAACGGCAACAGGTCGAAATGACCGACAACAGCCAAGTACGCACCGATCGGTGCTAGACTGAGCCCGAGACCAAGGATCAGATGGCAAAGCGCTGTATATCGCTTGGTAAGGCTGTATCCGAGCACAACGGCCAATGCAACTGGCGAAAGTGCCAAACACAATGGATTGATGAAATACGTGGTGACTACGAACGCAACGGAGTTCAAGATGACAAACCACAGGGCTGCGTTGGCGTTAATGATTCCTGCCGGAATTTCGCGAATGGCTGTGCGTGGGTTCTTTTCGTCAATGTTTCTGTCGATGAAGCGATTGAATGCCATGGCTGCGTTGCGCGCAAAAACCATACAAAGCACGACTTTTATCAAAAGATGAAGTTCGAACGAAGCAGAGGTGAGCTGAACGGCAAGGAAAAAACCGATCATCGCAAAGGGCATCGCGAAAATGGTGTGCGAAAACTTTACGAGCGATAGGTAGTTTTTCATCGGATTTACGTTTGTCAAAAGTAGTACATGACCAATAATTGACTAACCCATAAATTTGCAGCATGTTCAAGCGCCTCTTTCTAGTTTCCGGTATTGTTGCATTTGTGTTAGCAATGCTCACCATGTGGTTCTGGTATCTACCTCGTCAAGCAAGCATTGATTCGGCTGCTGAGCAATCGGTTATACCTGTCGATTCGCTGGTGAACAATTCTACAGAAACGGAACTTCCTATTGAATGACCTTCAAAAATCGGGTTCTTTGGTTCTTTCTTCTACTGCCAAGCATCGTGTTCGGGCAGCAGATCGTAGAATACAATCCTGATTTCAAATTCCAAGATGGGATTTATCTTTCTTTTCAAGATTTCAAGAACAATAATCCTGTACCCGTCACTTATATTTTGAGCGATCTTGATATCCGCGACAAGGATTATCTGGAACTGGTGTTGGATACCGATTCGGTTGTTTATTTCGATAATCTGCTCGAAGAGCGTGTCATTGGCATTCAATCAATTTGGGGTTACGCTAAAAATGACAGGATATACATCGGTTTTAATACCGTAGATGGATCTGCCGAATGGCAAGATCGTGGATGGTTTCCCATACTTTCAATCGGTGCCTATAGCTATTTCACAGCTGTGAGATACGTTACACGCTACATGTCTCCAGCTCCTGGAGCCATGATGCCTTCCTATGGTATGTCGATGGGAATGGGTTCTGGATCCATGTATCCGAACACAGGAACCTATTACCAAGAGGCGCAAAACCTTCAGATGCTGCTCGAATTCTCATCTGGCCGTTTGATTCTACTTGGGCAAGGAGATCTGAATTCGGTCACTCCGAGTATAATGGAGAATCTGTTGGCGCCCGATCGCGCCTTGCTTGCCGAATTTGACGAGCAATCGAAACGAGATCAGAAACAAACCTCCATGTACTACATCAGGCGGTATAACGAACGTAATCCGATCTACTTCCCGGTTGTTCAGTAGATATTCTTTTGTATTGTTTAAAATTTCAGGGCAACCCTTATGATAAATAGGGTGTAAGCTTTAAAAACTCATTTTCTTTGCGGAATATTTTAAAATAGCAAGGGATGGGACGAAAAATGAGTAAAACGTATGCTACTGTAGCGTTGTTTCTGTTGGTGCTGATCGGCCTTTTTGCCGCTTTCTTTCCAACAGTTCATCCATCAGGAGGTGATTTTGATTCGGGAGATATCGCTTGGCTTATTTCCGCATCGGGACTTGTGCTCATCATGACGCCTGGCCTCTCCTATTTCTACGGAGGAATGGTCTCCGCCAAGAATATCATTTCCACCATGCTTCAGAGTTTTGTGGCGCTTGGGGTAATCACCATTCTGTGGTTCGTAGTTGGTTTCAGTCTAAGTTTTGGAGATAGTATTGGTGGATTCATCGGTGATCCGCGCACCTTCTTTATGTTCAATAATGTGGGAACCGCAGCCCATTCTACCATCGCCACAGGAATTCCATTCGTACTTTTTGCTGCGTTTCAGCTCAAATTCGCCATCATCACGCCAGCGCTCATCACCGGTGCATTTGCCGAACGCATCAAGTTCTGGGGCTACATGCTTTTCATGGTGCTGTTCTGTCTTTTCATTTACACACCATTGGCGCATTGGACCTGGCATCCAGAAGGTTTCCTTTACAAATGGGGTGTGCTCGATTTTGCGGGTGGAACCGTGGTTCATATCTCAGCGGGAATGGCAGCTTTGGCCGGAGCCATGTTCTTCGGAAGAAGAAAAGTGCACATGGAAAAAGTGGAAAGTACGCCTGTCAATATTCCGTATGTCTTGCTTGGAACGGGCTTGCTCTGGTTCGGGTGGTTCGGGTTCAACGCAGGTTCAGCCTTGGCTGCCGATGAATTGGCAGTAACCGCTTTCGTAAATACCAATTTGGCTTCTGCTGCAGCTATGCTCGCTTGGTTGGTCTACGATTCTGCTCGCGGACGCAAACCATCAGCCTTGGGCGGAAGCATCGGAGCGGTGGTCGGTCTGGTAGCCATCACACCAGCAGCAGGTTTTGTGAGTTTCGGTGCAAGCATCGCCATCGGCATCACGGCCAGCATCGTTTCGAACATCGCAGTTCACATCAAGTCAAAATCAACTTTGGATGATACCTTGGATGTGTTTCCATGCCACGGAATCGGTGGCATTGTGGGTATGATCCTGACAGGCGTTTTCGCGTTGGATGGCGGATTGATAACAGGTGAGACCACTTTATTTCTAAATCACCTGTTGGCGCTGGTCATCGTTTGCGCCTTCACTTTTGGAGGAAGCTACTTGCTGTATTTCATCACCAACGCCATTATTCCACTTCGCGTAAGCGAAGAAGCGGAAGAGATAGGTTTGGATCTTACACAACATGACGAGAAGTACATTCTGGCTCGGGTGGATTGATCTAGGTTAACATTGGTTTAACCAAGGTTCTTTACCGAAAAAGTAGCTTTGGGTCATGAAACTCGATTACCTCAATCCTGACGTACCGGCAGAATTGCCTTGGCACGAAGTACAGATCATCAAAGCCACCCAAGAGAACTTAGAGGGTTATGGCAAGTTGGTTGAAGCTGATGAGTACAAGGATTACCCCATGGAAATTGTGCGATGGCCAAAGCCAAATGGCCGCCCAATTGATGAAGGAACGGGCGATGAGGCAGGGACGGTTTCGGGCGATTTTACTTTCTATTGGGATGGAGATGTCTTCAAAGGCAAGAACGAAGCAGTTAATTCGCAGTACGTTTTCGGATGGAGCAAGAACCCGAAAGATGCTTCCGAAACCTCAACTGAAAAGCCAGAACGGGTCTTGCTTTGGCATGCCAACTATCACCCAGATGGCGGACAATTGTTCTTCCCTTTGGATGGCGGTTCTTTCATGACCGCGTTGGCTCTTCCTGGCGATGATGTGAAACCCGAGCATTTCAAAGCATTCTTGGTTGAAGGAGGAAAAGGGCTTTACATCCACCCGAATGTTTGGCACGAAGCGATTGTGCCGCTTACTTCAAGGGCCAAATTCTACGATGAGCAAGGTGCGGTTCATGGTCGCGTAAGTGTGCATTTTCCGAAGGAATTTGGGGTTTTTCTTTGCGTTCCGTTGACACACAGCGCGTCATTGTAACCGGCCTCTCCTCCCTTTGTAAGATGGCAATCGTAATTAGGGAGATGCTCTCCTGCACCGTGCAAGAGGGCAATGGTAATTGACCTTAGGGAATGGTGATTGCGGGGGCCATCTCCCATAATGCCTAGAGTTGCAATCCTTATCATTTGACGGAGATTACTCCATTTCCCATATTCTTGACTTATTTTCAGGTCATGAAAAAGTTTGTCGTAGGATTCTTTCTGATTCTTTCGCTTCTGTTCATCGGATTCATTTCGGGTGGAACAATCGCCAAATTCTTCTTCATTAAGGCTGGTGATGGTTTGGCTGGTGCAGCGACTGCAGCCATGTTGGGATTTTTCGGAGTGGGAATCGGACTGGCAATCTCCATTGTTCTTATGAGGAAGCTCAACGAAAAGGCCAAGCTCATCACAACCATTGTGCTGACGCTGTTTTCGGTGATTCTTTGGGGCATTTTCCACTATCAGTTCAAGCAGCGGCAAAAGGAAAAACAGCAGGAGAATGTCGGACTGTTCGGGGAGAATAGGAGGAATGGAATGGCAAATGAGCCCATTGCCATGGCAACGAAGCCAGCGCCTTCAGCCCCTCTTTTATTGAAACTGGCAGATGGAACGGAAATGGGAATTGGCCTCGTTTCTATATCGCCAGAAGATGGAAAGGTGCTGCGCTTTTACAGCAAGCCTAAGCATTTTGAGTTGCCCGAAAATCTGAAATCCATAGATAGTCTTACGTTCAAAGCAGGGCAACATTACGTTGACATTGCCACCGCTCCGCCATGGTTTGTGCCGCAATACATGAAGCTCGATTACGGCATTTTGCAGTTGGTGGCCGTTACTGTCCAACAGAATTGGATTGAAGTGATCGTGAACAGGAGCAATGGTCAGACATCTTGGATTTACAGACAGGACGTAGGTTATTCAACATGGTCAGAGTTCTTACTGACCGTGCATTCCGTGGAATTGCTCAACCCAAGCGATTTTCCACCACGCATCAAACCGATGGACCATGCCTCGCCAGACGAAAGCGTGGATGCCAATGGCATTTTCTATCCCATTTCTGTGAAAGATGATTGGCTACAGGTTCATCCTGATAAGGAGGTGGACCACGACATCTGGGTCCGCTGGAAGCGGGATGGAATTCTCTTGGTGAGATATTCCTTATTGAGCTGAGGTTCTTCCTCCTTTCATTTTCTTAAGCTTTTTTGATTGGAATAGGGTGGCCCCCACAGCTTATGGGGCTGCCTTCCTGTGTTTTCATTTTAGACTTCAGCGTTTTATGGAATTCCCAAAATCGCTGCATCCAAAGGGAAAGTTTAACCTAAAATCTACAAAACATGAAAACGCTTGCAGTCATTATCACATCCGCATCAACCCTTGTTTTCTTATCGCTTTATTCCATCTTTCCAGATAGGTTTTTGCCCAAACCAGTGGAACGCGAAAAGGGTTGCGTGTTCAATTCCATGATGGGAATAGAAAATACCGAGAATTACGCACAGTACAAGACCCCTGATAAGGTTGTGCAATCCATCGATCATGCCATGGGTTGGATGGCCGCAGCGCAGCAGCAAAATGGCGGTTGGGGAGCCGGAAGCCATTACAAGCAAATGGAAATGGACCCGCACGCGGTGGCTGCCGACCCAGCAACCACTTCGATGGTCGGAATGGCGCTTTTGCGCAATGGAAGCACGCTCGATAAGGGAACTTACAGCGCGCAACTGAAAAAGGCGGTCGAATTCATTCTGAAGGAAGTGGAGAATTCAAGCCCGAACTCATTGAACATCACCAGCCTGACCGGCACGCAGATCCAAACCAAACTCGGACAGAACATCGATGTGGTGTTGGCTTCGCAGTTTTTGACCAATCTGTTGGAGAAAGTGCCTGCCAATGATCCGCTGAGAAAAAGGATCAAAGAAGCGCTGAATGTCTGTGTGGTGAAAATCCAGAATGGACAAATGGCTGATGGAAGCACGCAAGGAGCAGGCTGGGCAGGCGTGTTGCAATCGTCACTTGCATCCAACGCTTTGGAAGCGGCTGAATTTGCAGGGGCAAAGGTGGATACCAAGAAATTGGAGCTCGCCAGAGATTATCAGAAAAGCAATTATGATGCGGAAAGTGGGAATGTGAATACCGACCGAGGTGCGGGCGTTGTGCTCTATTCCGTTTCGGGTTCGGCACGCGCATCAGCGAAGGAGGCTAGAGAAGTGCAGGAACAGATGGATAAGGCCAAGATGCCATCGCGGGGTCAAGCTGTCACGGCTTCTGATCTGGAAGACCTAGGTTACAACAAGGACGAAGCGGTAAAAAAGGCAGCGGCTTACAACGTTTACCAAAGCGCCAAGCAAACAGCCCAGCGAGAAGATGTGATGAGTGGTTTTGGCAACAACGGAGGCGAGGAATTCCTCAGCTTTTTGCAAACAGGCGAAGGATTGGTCATTGCGAAAGACAATTCGTGGAAAAACTGGTACGATGATGTTTCGGGGAAAATGGTCCGTATTCAGAATCAGGATGGAAGCTGGAATGGACATCATTGCATTACAAGTCCGGTGTTCTGCACTGCTACTTGTCTGCTGATCCTCTCGATAGAAAATGACCTTCAGAATCTTCAAAAAATGGGAGGCTCGTAGAAATGCGATGAATCCATTTAAGAAGAAACCGACCTCGCACAACTGATTTCCGTTGTGCGAGGTCGGTTTTTCGTTCAGCTGATAGGGGTTCAGATCCCGTAGATCACCCCATACTTCTTCTTGGCATAATCCATAAAGTACTGCGAATTCAACGGTTCTCCGCTAATGCGTTCACACAATTCTTTCGAGCTGTAAAGCTTTCCGTGTTGATGCACGTTTTCTCGTAACCAAGCCAACAGATTCTCTAAGTATGGTTTCGGGTTCGAAGGGTCTAACGCACCGATTTCTTTCTCTGCCGCAGCATGAAACTGAGCAGCGTAGAAACTTCCGATAGAGTAAGTTGGGAAATACCCGATAGAACCATGACTCCAGTGAATATCCTGCAACACACCTTGGCTATCGCTCGGAACATCCACACCTAGGTATTCCTTGTATTTCGCGTTCCACGCAGCTGGCAGATCAACCGCGTTCAGCTTTCCTTCCATAATGCCTTTTTCAATCTCGTATCGAATGAGAATATGGAAATGGTAGGTCAATTCATCTGCATTCACACGTATCAAACTCGACTGAACCTTATTCATCGCTTTGAAGAAATCCAAAGCAGAAACGCCCTCGAATTGTGTGGGGAAGATCTCCTTCAATCGGGCAAATTTCCATTCCCAAAAAGGAAGCGATCGGCCTACATTATTCTCCCACAATCGGCTTTGGCTTTCATGAATTCCCAACGAGATCGCTTCGCCACTCGGCAGGCCATATTCGCTATCTGGCAAGCCTTGCTCGTATAGTGCATGACCACCTTCGTGAATACAACTCCACAGCATTTCGTTGAAGGTTTCTTCCGAAACACGCGTGGTTACCCGAACATCCGTTGCGGAGAAATTGATGGTAAATGGATGACTCGAAACGTCTTGTCTTCCAGCCTCAAAATCATAACCCATATCCTTCAAAACCTCAATGCCGAAATCCCATTGTTTATCGTGGTTGAAGTACTGATCCATGAAGCTGTCATTCACCTGCGGCTTGGCTTTGATGGCGTCCAACAGCGGCTTCAAATCTTTCTTCACGCCTTCGAACAGTGCATCCAACTGGGCAACGGTGCAATCAGGTTCAAACTCATCGCACAGCGCATCATACGGATGACCTTCGTAACCCACAATTTCGGCCTCTTTCCGTTTCAGGTCAATCACTTTTTGGAGGAAAGGCGCATACAACGAAAAATCATTCTTCTTTTTGGCCTCTTGCCAATGGAAGAAGGCTTCGCTTGTAGCACGGCTCATCTCTTCCACAAACTTGCTATCGAACAGCGTTTTACGCTTCAGATCACGCGCAGTTTGCTTGATATTGGATGCTTGTTTCGCATCAGCAGGAAGGTTCGCTAGCAATTCATCTACCAACTTTTTCAGTTCAGGATCGGTCATTTTGATGTGCGCCAACTTAGAAAGCGTACCGATCTGCTGCGCTCTGCGCGCATGGCTTTTCTCGGGCATATATGTTTCAAGGTCCCAATGCAAAAGGGCAGTGGCGTGCGAAATATCAGCGATCTCCGAAAGTGCTTCGGTATATTGAGTGTAATTGTCCATGGTAATAAGAGTAATATGCGAATTAGTGAATCTGCGAATGTATAATAATCCGCGGCCATTGCTGGTCGTTCTGTGCTCATTCCCCCTTCAAAAGGGGGTGGACTGAAAATGAAGCTTGTGGAATTTTCAGGACGGGGGATTTTTGCTTAAAATCGTTCTGAATTTCAGGGACTAACAAAAACGGATATGAGCAAGGCAAAGAGCAATGGCGCAAAAGCGCTGATCAATACACTGACCAACGCAGGGATTGATACCTGTTTCACCAATCCGGGCACTTCTGAAATGCATTTTGTGGCTGCGCTCGATAATTCTGAAATGCGCGCGGTGCTAACCCTTTTTGAAGGTGTGGCAACGGGTGCTGCTGATGGTTATGCGCGTATTGCTGAAAAGCCTGCTGCCACTTTGCTGCATCTGGGTTGCGGACTGGGAAATGGTCTTGCCAATTTGCACAACGCTCGCAAAGCGCGTGTGCCGATGATCAACATTGTGGGCGACCACGCCAAATACCATGTGCAGTACGATGCACAGCTACAATCTGATATTGAAACCGTTGCACGTAACTGTTCCAACTGGGTGAAAACTTCACAAGAGACAAGTGAAATCGGGGCTGATACGGCCGAGGCGATCAAAGTAGCTACGAGCCAGCCAAACCAGATTTCCACGCTTATTCTTCCTGCGGATGTTTCGTGGGGCGAAGGTGGCGAAGCGGTAACGGATTTCTCGCAACCTGCACCAGAGCCAGCTTCGGATGCAACGATAAATGCCATTGCTGAAGTGTTAAAAACGGCAGGAAAGAAGACCGCCATTCTTCTTGGAAGAAGAGTAACGCAAGAGGCGGGTTTGATGGCTGCTTCTAAGATTGCAGAGAAGACAGGGGCAAAGCTTTTTGCCGAAGTCTTCCCAACACGCTTACAACGTGGTGCTGGCTTGCCGAACGTGGAGCGCATTGCCTACTTGGCCGAAATGGCTTCGGTGCAATTGGGTGGCTACGACCATTTGATTTTGATCGATGCCAAAGCGCCTGTTTCATTTTTCGCTTATCCAGGAAAGAAAAGTTACCTCGTTCCAGATGATTGCAAACTCCATGATCTGGTAACGAACGAGCAGGATGCGCTGAAAAGCTTGGATGCCTTGGTTGCGGCAGTAGGAGCTTCAGATACGGCTCCGAAGTTGCAAGAAGTTTCGCGTCCAAAACTTCCTTCGGGAAAGCTGAATGCGGAGAAGATCACACAGGCAGTCGGTGCCTTGCTTCCAGCCAACGCCATCATTTCTGATGAGGCGCAAACTTCCGGTCTCAAGTTGCCTAGCAACACGGCCGGTGCGCCAAAACATGATCTGTTGACGCTTACAGGAGGTGCAATCGGGCAAGGTTTGCCAGTGGCTGTTGGTGCTGCTGTAGCAGGCAAAAACCGACCTGTGCTGGCACTGATCGGAGACGGTTCTTCTATGTACACCATCCAATCGCTTTGGACCATTGTGGCCGAAAAGTTGGATGTGACCACTGTGATTATGAACAATGGTTCGTACGCCATTCTCAATATCGAATTGGAAAGGGTGGGAGCGGACAAGGCTGGTCCAAAGGCCTTGGCGCAATTGGATATCTCCAATCCTGGAATTGACTTCGTTTCCATCGCTAAAGGAATGGGAATGCCTGCTGAGCGTGTGCGTACTGCCGAAGAATTCAACTCAGCATTGGAGCGCGCATTCAGAGAACCAGGCCCGCATTTGATTGATGCCATTGTGCCGAGCGAATATGAAGGCTTCAAACTGAAAGCGCTACCTTACTTGCTGAATTCATTGGATAAAATCCCAAATCCAATCGCGAAAGCGATTAAGAATAAGTTGGCTCCGTAGTTCCCCCTTTTAAAGGGGGTGCCGAGGTACGAGGCGGGGGATTTACTTCCTTATTCTCAAAAAGGTCAGTCTATCTCTCGCTCATATTGTTCCTAAACTGAGTTATAGTAAGCTTGCAGAAAAAAGAGATTCCTCGTTCCTCGGAATGACAAACGGATGTCTACGGAGTTTTCAAGTTGTCACCCTGAGGTTGAGCCTGCCCTGAGTTTTTACCGAAGGGAAGGGTCTCGCCAAGAATCTGTCATGCTGAACTCGTTTCAGCATCTATTTAAATGCGTAGGATAGACACTGAAGCAAGTTCAGTGTGACGGTCTATCTGGTTTTAGTGGGAATCTATTTCTACTTCTTCCTCATAAACTGAACAGCCACGCTCAACCAAGCGGCAACCAGTATGAGTCCACCAATGGGCGTAGCCAAACCAATGGCTTTCACGCCTTCCATTCCATGAACGGGAATAGTGGAAAGCAGGAAGATGGAACCAGAGAAAAATAGGACGCCAATGACGAAAAGCCAAAGCGACACATTTAGATTTACATTAAATTGTTTCGAGAGCACAACGCATCCAACAATGGCAAAAATGTGCCACATCTGATACCGAACGCCCGTAGCAAAACTGTTCAGTTGCATTTCATTCAGCGTGTTCTGTAGCGTATGCGCTCCAATGGCACCAAGAATGACGGTGATGGCTCCGAGAATGGCGGCTAAGATTATCCAGTTTTTCATTCCGCGAAATTAATGGTCTTCGATAAGGATCATTGTTTTGGATTTGGAGGTGTGATTTATACAATTCAAAAAGAGTGACTTACATAAACGATAAGAAAACCAAGGACATAATGAACAATAATCCTACTAGTCGATTTACAAATTCATGACCGGTTTGATCAAACCAATCTTTACTTTTTTTGGGGCCGAACAGATACTCATTGAAAGTAAATTTCGGTTTATTAAAAATAGTTCTCCATACAGAGCCATAGCACCAACGCAGTACTGCTCCAATGAATCCAACTATTTCCCCTCCTAAAAACATGATTAAATGAACTCTTCCTTCGCATATAATTCAACCCCTTTCTTCACCATCTCTCCAATCTCCTTTTCCATTTCTGGACTAAGTTTTTTAATGTGGAAACAGCTTTTGCCTTTCAATGCCTTTTGCAATTCTTCAGAAAGAGAAAACTCGCTTGGGTGCGTGTAAATGGGGAAGTAGTAAAGCCGTATGTCTTTTGGTTTTGGAACAACGCTGGCGAAGTAAAAACCATCCACTTTCTGTTTGTACTGCATCACTTCTTTGGTGCCGCACATTTCCAGCACAGTTGCTTCGTCCTTCCGAATCCGAAGCTTCGGTTGTTGCGCCTTGAGAATTGCTCTCAGCGTTTCTTCAATTTCCTTCAGGTCGGTTTTCATGGCTCTAAAATAGTGACTGGCGAAAAGCAACCAGTAATCAGTAAACAACTAGCGTCATTGCGAGTGAGGAACGAACGCGGCAATCTCTATCAGGAGATTGCTTCAATCCGTTCGCAATGAAGTTGAAAATTCTCTTCACTGGTCACTCATCGCTAGTCACTAAGTAGCTAAGTTTGCCTTCCATGAAGAACATTCTCATCATAGGAGCAGGACGCTCCGCAACAACCTTGATCGCTTACTTTTTAGAGCATTCCGAGGCGAATGATTGGCGCATTACCGTTGGCGATATATCCGCGGAATTGTGCGAAAAGAAGATCGGTGGACATCCGCACGGAAGAGCCATTGCCTTCGATGTGTTCAATGCGGAACAGCGAAAAGAAGAGATTTCCAAAGCAGCTATTGTAGTGAGCATGCTTCCTGCAAGTATGCACATCGAAGTGGCGAAGGATTGCTTGGAGATGGGCAAACATCTGTGCACGGCATCTTACATCTCGAAAGAAATGAAGGCTTTGGATGATGCGGCAAAGGCGAAAGGCCTCATCTTTTTGAACGAGATCGGTCTTGATCCAGGTATCGATCATCTCTCTGCCATGAAACTCTTGGACGAGATTCGTGCTGATGGTGGAAAAGTAGAGCATTTCGAAAGCTTTACGGGTGGATTGGTTGCGCCAGAAAGTGACGACAATCCGTGGCATTACAAATTCACTTGGAACCCACGCAACGTGGTGTTGGCATCGCAAGGTGGTGCGGTCAAGTTCATTCACAATGGCAAGTACAAGTACATTCCCTACCACCGTGTGTTCCGCAGAACGGAATACATCACCATTGAAGGTCATGGCGAGTTTGAAGGCTATGCCAATCGCGATAGCCTTTCGTACAGAGAAGTGTACGGCCTGAAAGATGTGAAAACGCTTTATCGGGGAACGCTGCGCAGACCGGGCTACAGCCGTTCGTGGGACACCTTTGTGCAACTTGGAATGACAGACGACAGCTACGTGATGGAAGGTTCGGAAACCATGACCCATCGCGAATTTGTGAATTCATTCCTGCCGTTCAGCCTGCGCGATAGTGTGGAATTGAAGCTTCGCGCCATGCTTAAACTCGATCAGGACGACCGCTTGATGGAAAAACTACAATGGCTCGGCTTATTCGATAAGACTGTGGTTGGCTTGAAAGATGCCACGCCTGCTCAGATCCTTCAGCACATTTTGGAGAAGAAATGGGCCATGAAACCGAACGATAAGGACATGATCGTGATGTGGCACAAGATCGGTTTTGTGAAAGATGGTCAGAAGCACGTGACCGAAAGTTCGATGGTGGTGAAAGGCGATGATCAGGATAATACGGCCATGGCCAAAACGGTTGGATTGCCGCTGGCCATTGCCACGCACATGATCCTGGATGGAAAGATCAAAGAACGTGGTGTACTGCTGCCACTTTCGAGCGATGTTTACGCACCTGTTTTGGCTGAATTGGCCAATAATGGCATTGTTTTCAATGAAAAGACCTATCAGGTTGAGGAGTTCTCTACGTAATTGATGTACATTTTATAGCCACAGATTCACAGATTAACTCAGATTTTTCACAGAGAACATGAATTCACCAGAGTCATCAGTGGAAATCTGTGAATCTGTGGCCAACTCATGTATAAGTATATTCGCAAAGCATAAATATCATCCATGAAAAAAACGGCTGTTTTTCCAGGGTCTTTCGACCCCATAACCAAAGGTCACGAGGATATTATTCTGCGTGCCGTTCCGTTGTTCGATGAGATCATTGTGGCCATCGGTACCAATTCCAGTAAGAAGTACATGTTCTCGTTGGAGCGGAGGTTGGAAATGATCCGTTACACCTTTAGAAACGAGCCCAAAGTAAAGGTGGAAACCTACCTTGGAATGACGGTCGATTACTGCAAAGAGGTTGGTGCCAATTACTTGCTTCGTGGATTGCGGACTTCTGCCGACTTTGAATTTGAACGCAGCATTGCCCACATCAATCAGACCATTTATCCCGAATTGGATACCGTATTTCTGCTCTCGTTACAGGAGTACTCTGCAATAAACTCGACCATTGTCCGTGATATACTTATCAACGGGGGAGACGCCATGCGTTTTGTTCCCGAAGGAATGGACATGAGCCGATGAGATTTTTCTGGATTTTTCTTGTGCTTCCGTTGCTTACCAACGGACAAAACGCAGTTATCCGTGGGGTAGCTCCACTTTCTATTGGACAGGAAATTCAGCTACGCGTAAATGACGACCCCATTAGCGGAAAGGAACGCGTGCTGGCTTCGCAAGTGGTAGATGTGGACGGCACTTTTGAACTGAAAGGAATACCGAATGGCGTGCAATATGTATTCCTGCAAGTAGGGCAGTACTGTGCAGATTTTTTCATCGAGCGCGATAAGGATGTCGAACTCACCTTTGTGCCACCGGCCAAAGACCCCAATAAGGCAGAGGCCTTATACGAGCGGCATTTTTTCGCGCCTAAGATTTTGGGAGGGAAGTCGGCTGCGCTCAATCATCAGATCTCGGCTTTCAACGATAGCATCGATGCCTTTATGGAAGCCATCTATCCAACGCTCGTCAATCGGAAAAGTCCAGACGTGGTGGCAAAAGCCTTGGCACAATTTGAGAAACGCATGCAGAAGCAACATGCAACTGCTCATCCCTTTGCGAAAAGCTACATCAAGTACTCGATAGCCAGTGTGGAGCAAACCTTTCTGAGCAACCGCGAACGGCTTTTCGCCAAGTACCTCAAAGATGTGCAGCCACAGTTCAACAATCCTGCGTACACCGATTTTGTCATGCAATTCTATCAGGGAACGGTCTATAAACTGGCCGTGGCCAATAAGCACGAAGAATGCAAAAAAGCACTGGCGCAACCAGAGGCTTATGCTGCGCTGGACCGCATGCTGTTGGAGGCAGAACCTTTGCTTTTGGATGTTTCGGTGAGGAGGTTGGTGTTGATTGAAGGAATGGATGGGCTTTTTGGTCAGAAGGATTTTGAAGATGGGCAACTCATTAAGGCACTCAAAGGTTTTGCAGGGCTTTCTTCCAATTCAGACCACGCCAATGCAGCCAAGAACATTGCTGCCAAGCACGAGAAATTAGGCAAGGGAACGAATGCACCAGAGATTGTTTACCGCGACCTGAATGGCGTGGAAAAACGTCTTTCAGGTCTAGAAGGGAATTATGTTTTTCTTGAATTGACGGATGCTACCAATGGCTATTGCCAACGCGAAACCAACGTGATTCCGAACCTGAAAGATGAATTCAAGAACATTCGATTTGCTACTGTTTGCGTGGGCAATTCGGTAGCGGAAATGAAAAGCCTGCAACGACAGATGAACATCGATTGGGAATTTGGTGGCGTGGCCATTTCAAGCTCTGTGATGGACGATTATGCCATCAAAAGCCTACCACTTTTCTTCATCATAGACCCCGATGGGAAATTCTATGCCGTTCCGGCCAAAGACCCAACCAAAGGCGCCCAAATGGAATTGATGGCCCTTACCGAAATTCTGAAGACCAAGAACAAACGTCCAGTTGGGAGGTAAGTGTTTTGTCGCTATTCAGCAAGGTTTTACGTTTCTTCTTAGCATTCAAAAGAGGCCACCCTGAACAGAGAATGCGTTAAAATTTCACAAACGCTAGTGCCACGATAAATCAGTGAGGACATTCGCGTAATAAATGCTTGAAAACGAAGTTATCGCGGCATGGAAAATCAAGAATATCGTAGGCGTTTAAAAACCATTCGCATTTGGCTTGGCCTGTTCATGGTCGGATTGGCATTATCAGGAATCACCGCTTTTCCCTTAGAAACTGAGCTTAATTGGCTGGCAGATAGTTTCGATGATCCGAACACCACCATGGCCATGTGGATAGACTCTTGCAGGGATGCCATTGTTTATGTGAATGCCGAATATCCATTTCTGTCTTACGGAACCGATTGGCTCGCATTTGCACATTTGGTGCTGGCTTTGGTTTTTGTTGGTCCGTGGATGGACCCCGTCAAGAACATTTGGGTTATCCGATTCGGTATTATCACTTGCCTTGCCGTTTTTCCACTTGCCTTTATTGCTGGCTCCATTCGCGGCATTCCGCTTTACTGGCAACTGATTGATTGTTCGTTCGGAGTATTCGGAAGCATTCCTCTCTTCATAGCGCTTCATCACACCAAGTTGCTTGAGTCAAAGTAGGAGAGCTTGCAAGCTTAGGTGCGAAAACGATAGACTACGTTTAGGAAAGGACAAAAAGCGTGGTTTCAATCATGCCTTTGCCATCCTTTAAAACCACCGACAGCAAGTGCTTCTTTTCCTTGATCTTGAAATTGAATGGAGGAGCCAACAGGTCTACGCCACTTTGCTTCTTCAGTCTGGTTCCTTGTCCGGAAATGATGTCTTTATTAGGCGTGAAAGCGCCTTCTGGCAGATGTTCTGTGATGATGACGTATTGGTAAGCGGCTAGCTTAGTCACTACGCTCTGCACTTCGGCATTGGAAAGATGCTGAAGTACCTGTCTTACAATGGCGCAATCTCCGGCAGGCAGCTCATCTACCGCTATGTCCAAACAATGAAATGCGAGGTTTTCTGCGTTGAACCGTTCACGGTTTCTGTCTATCAGCTCAGGCACTATATCTACAGCCACATATTTTTTGCTGTGCGCTACCAACTTGCTTCCTACATTAAAATCGCCACAACCTAGGTCGCAAACGGTAAGCGGAGGTTTAAAGGATGCTAAGAATGCCGTCACCACATCTATGTAGGGATCAACGATCTCGGCCAAATGCGAACCTGTGCCAGAATAGAAATCAGCTTGCTCGCCACCCCAAAGCTTCATTTGGTAAACCTGCTTCATGGCGGCTTTGGTGGGCCAAGGTTTCTTTACGCTGTTCGCTTCCTTGTCTTTCATCTTTATTGGCATGCAACTGGCTTGGGAGCAAACTTACAGGGCTTGTTGGTTCTTCTATACACTAACTAGAAACAAATGGCTTTCTACTCGACAAAACAAACCCCTTTCTTACCTTGCAGGCAGTAAAGACAAGGCATGGCAGAAGAATCAGTTTTAGGTAGCATCGATCATATTTCGGTACACAGAGTAGGCAACAAAGGCAACGAAGAAGGCATGATCCTGTCCGAACTGCCTTTGGCTTTGGATTGGCAAGTTACTGAGGCGCTTACCGAGTACTTCAGATCGCCCCTCAAAACACAGGAATACTACAAACTCTACCACGATAGTGGCTTGGAGTTGAATGAGGTTTTCACCTTTGTAAGTGCCATTTTTGAAGACCCAGAAAACCTGCATGCGCAGTCGGTTAAACTGGCCAAGCACTTGTTTGAGTGCAGCACGCATCCGAACATCAAAGGCGGAGAATTCTACACCGTTTTCTTCCACCATTGCTTGATGGAAGGTACGCTGATAGATGCCGTTGGCCTCTTTAAATCAGAGAACAAAGACACCTTTCTGAAAGTGAACCCAACAGGAGAAGGTTTTGTGGTCAATACCGATCAGGGCATTAACATCAATAAGCTCGATAAGGGAGCCATTATCTTCAATACCGAGAAGGACAGAGGCTACGTGGTGGCCATTGTGGATAAGACCAACAAGAACACCGAGGCGCAGTATTGGGTAGATGATTTTCTGCATGTAAAACCGCGCGAAGACGATTTTTACCAGACCCGCGAAACCTTGGCCATGACCAAGAGTTTCATTACCCAGGAGCTTCCACAGCATTTCAATGTGAGCAAGCCCGATCAGGCTGATTTCCTTAACCGTTCCATTGCTTTCTTCAAAGAGCAGGACACCTTTGATATGAGCGAGTTTGAAGCGGAGGTCATCATTCAGCCCGATGTCATCAATCAGTTCAAGCAATACAAGCAAGAGTATCAGCAAGAGCGCGAAATGTACATAGCCGATGCCTTCGATATCTCAACGCCTGCCGTTAAGAAACAGCAAGGTGTGTTTAAGAGCATTCTGAAACTGGATAAGAATTTCTCCATCTACATTCATGGCGATAAGACCCTTATTCAGCAAGGAAAGGACGATGATGGCCGCAAATACTACAAGCTCTACTACCAAGAGGAGCGGTAAGCTCGTTAGCCAATTAGATGATCGGGGAATTAGAAAAGCTGAAATTCTAACAAGCTAATTAGCTAACCGGCTGGTTACGCTCCCAAAAAGCATCCTCCGCAAACGCGCAAAACGTGTTGTTGTTTGCTTCGAGGTTTCTGTCCTGCAACATGTTCGACATGAGCATTGTTGAGTTAAAATTTCAGTAATTATCCGAAATACAATCGCGTAGACTTCGTTTTGTTTAATATTTGGATTGTTGAAATTCAAATGAACGTGGGCTTTTTCTTAAGAGGCCCATTCCAAATTAAAAACCGATTAAAACGGGATTAAAATCTAATTAAGATCGCGGTCAGGATGAGTTTCGCTACAATTACGCGCAATTCTCTTATCTAATTTCAACCTCTGATAAGCATAATTGGAAGTATGAAAAAGCGCGCGCATTACACCATTCCGACCTCGCGGGCTTTTTACGTCAGTTCTAACGATGTGCGCTTAGACTTCGTCACTTCGATAGCTCTGGTTCACACGTTTCTTGATGGAGTTTCGATGATTCCGTCAAAAGTGCATGACAGGTTTTCGTACTGATACGAAGCTGTTCTCGGAAAAATATTAGACATGAAATCAAGGACAATGTCACTCCTACTGGGAGTGTTACTCACCGCGGTGGTTTTTCGTTTGGAGGCTCAGCATGCTGGCAATACGAATGGAAATTCAGCTTTAAACGAGAAGATATCGAATTCCATTCGTAAAGGTTTGGTGTTTCTGGCCGATACCTCTTACACGTTGGATTATGGGAGCTACGCGCTCATGCATTATGTAGAAAGGATTGCTGGCGAACCGATTGCCTTCGATAAGATAGAAGGACAGAAAAGGATTGCCAAAACCTATGCAGGAAAAGAGGTTGAAATGCAATTCTTCGGCAGGCTGATCGGTGAAACTGAACAGGCTCCAACTTGGAACGACATTAATGGACTAGTAAGCCAAGTGGATAGCACCACACTTCAGGCACTTTGGAGTGATCGATTGAAACCACAGAAAAAAGCCTATTACGATTGGCTTGTGAAAATTTCGAAGAAAGGAGGCTACGAACTGACCCATGCCTTATTGGCCTGCCAATGGTTGGAAGAGACAGGGTATGTGGATGGACAAACGGACGAGGAGTTTGCAAAGACCAAAAGATACTTGGCTTCCGAAGTAAGAGCAGAAATCCTAAGCAAGGTCTCTTTTTGGGGAGATATTGAGATTGAATCGGTTGCCCTTCTCTTGTATGTTGGTGAGCAGTCTTCTGTTAAGCAAGAATGGATAAAGGCCATTCTCAAAGCTCAACGTGCCGATGGAAGTTGGGCCATTGATTCAGAACAGAACTCATCTGTACCGCATGCCACGGCATTGGCCATTTGGGCACTTAAGCAATACAGTATGAGTGTGGAGTCCCACATTTCTTGGATTCAACCAGAACATTAAAACACGTAGGTCATGATTTTCAGTTCTAAATTCAAGATTGTTTTTCTGGTCATTTCGTTCCTCTCTCTTGTTTATGGAGAAGGAATTGCGCAAAACATAACCTACAAGGCCCGCGTAGATCAGCTACAAGGGGCTGAGTGCGGAGATTGTGTTTTCTGTGGTGGGCCAGACAATCATTGGTATGTGGCCATCAGAGATAATAATGCAAGTACCAGCAACAGTATATGGGATTACTATAGAGGTGATGATGATTGCGGTTGGAGAAATTATTCAAACGCGAACTGGAGAACAGCTACCAATGCAGCTTATGGAACCAGTGTCATTGCAAGTATGACAGCATTTGAGGATGATGGCGGTAGTTGGGGTGGAGGAAACGATGCAAGTTGTGGTTCTTCTTATCTTGATATCAACACGGTCAACATCACTAACGATGCACCCTGCAATTGGAAGCAATACACAGGAACCAGAAGTTGCGGTGGGGATCAAACATGGGGAGTTCGTTGGTCCATCTATTGGGAATACAATCAAGCGCCAACGCTCACTTCGCCAACTCCACTTAATCAACTTAAGTGTCAAGGAACCACAGCCACTGCCTTAACTGTTACGTCTGATGCAGATGGTAATGGAAGAAGCATGGCCAGATGGCGCAAATGGCAGATAGCAAGTACTGCAAGCGGTCCTTGGACCGACATTTCAGGCACACAGAATGCCACTGTTAATACAGCTACTACAACACTCAGCTACACGCCTGCTCAGATCAGTGGCACGAGGTATTACCGATGCTTGGCAACCAGTAGTTGTTCTGCCGATTTCACTTCATTGACTTCAATATCATCAGTTTATACCGTAACCTATGCCTTCAATACATCAGGCGCATTTGGCGGAGGCGATGTTGCTCCGGCTATTCAATCTGGAGTTTGTGGAAGCACGATTCTCCCATCGCAGGTCATCACTTTCAATACGCTGAACAGCAATGCGGTCGCAGGTTCAGCCTTGAACAATTCATTTGCTTGGACAGCCACTGGTGGGTCTCCAACATCTGGCACGGCCAATAACCTTGTTTGGACCGCCCCAACCACTGCTGGAACATATACCATCAGTCTGACCTATAATTATTCGCCAGTTTGTGCTTCTCCGGTCACACTTACATGTGTCGTCACAGTGGGTTCGCCTAATTGTAATTATGCTTACGTAGCACCAGGAGGAACAAACACTACAACCTCAGGTGGACCAAGCAATCCGTATGCGACCATTGCCTATGCCATTTCTCAGTTGGGCAGTAGAGATTATATACGTGTTGCGGAAGGCACCATCAATGAAACTTCCATTATCAACATTCCAACTGGAATAACCATAGAAGGTGGTTATGTGGTTACAGCAGGAAATTGGGTAAAAAGCTTTGATGGTGTATCTGATAAAACCACTGTTAACGGACCTAGTGCAGTAGAGACCATCACAAGTGTTTCTCCGAACGTTTGCCACACGGCAACATTTAAGGCGGTTGGAGTAACCAACTGGAAATTGATAGACCTAACGGTTCGGTCTGCCAACGCCAGTGGAACAGCAGCAAGCATGGGTTGCAGTAGTTATGGTATTTACATGAGCAATACCAGTGGCTACAACGTTGTCCGCTGCGATATAAAAGCTGGAAATGGAGCTTCTGGAACAGCTGGTGCTGCCGGCTCCACTGGTCATACTGGAGGAAATGGTGGTGCAGGGCAATCCGCTTCTTGTGGAGATGGGGCTAAAACAGGAGGAAGTGGCGGAAATGGTGGCTCCAATGCTTGGGGAAACAACGGAGGAAATGGTGGAAAGGGCGGTAATTCGGTCAGTAATGGAGGAGGGACCAATGCAGGCGCAGCTGGAACGGCAGGCGTTGGTGGAACGGCAGGTACACTTGGTGCAGCGGGAACAAACGGAGGTGGTAACTGTGGTACTAACTCAACAGGTGGCAATGCAGGAGCTGGTGGCGGTTATACAACCACCACTGTTAGTACAAGTGGTATAAACGGGGGAACGGCTGCAGTTACTCATACTTATGGCGCTTGGTACACACCAAGTGGTGTAGGGTCTCAAGGAGGGCATGGTAATTCCGGTGGTGGAGGTGGTGGCGGTGGCGCCAGTCGCGGACAGAGTGGGTCATTCATCAGTTGTGTTTCCAATGGTGGAAATGCAGGTGGTGGCGGAGGTCAAGGTGGCGGAGGTGGAGAAGGTGGAGATGGTGGCTATGGTGGTGGTGGTAGTTTCGGTATCTACCGAACCAGCAATGCTGCCACAGGTACATTCACCGATATGACAGCAGCATCAGGAACTGGCGGTGCAGGAGGCGCAGGCGGAACTGGTGGAAATGGCGGTCCTGGTGGAAGCGCTGGAAATGGACCAAGTGATTGTTCTGGTGAACGCGGCAACGCAGGTGATGGTGGTGTCGGTGGAGCAGGTGCTAAAGGTGGAAGTGGACAAACGGGTGCTGCAGGTGCCACAGCGGTTATGTATACTCAAGGAACGGGTGCTTCCGATCCTTCTACCTCTATTCCAACAACGCCAATGTTGAAAATACTGACCAACAATACCAGCTATTGCAGGAATAGCGTCATCACGCTTGATAGAACATCCGGGTCTGGAAACTGGAGCTTCAGTAATGCGAATATGGATTATGTCGATAACCTCACATCAACCACAGGAACCAATAGCGCAACTTCTGACCCGGTAAATGTTTTCACCGCTGTTGGAGGGATCAATACAGACATCACTGTGGGAGTCGAAACCTACACAAGAGGTTTGGAAATTGAAGGAACTGCAAGGTCACTTCCAAGTTTGTCGTTGGATTATTCGACCATCTGCGTTGGTGGTTCGGTCACAGCTTCGTTCACCGAAACTGGATATTCTCAATCAAATGTGGATTATATCTGGGAAGTATTTAGTGGAACGCAAGCAAGCGGAACGGTGGTTTTCAGTTCAAATCTTCCTTCACCTTCTTTTGGGCCTTTCAATACGAATGGAACATATACTATTCGATTCCAAGTAAAGGAGATCTGCTGTGGATGGAGTATTCCTCGTTTTACTACGCTTACTGTTAATGCCGATCCAACAGCTCCTACCAACATCACATTCAGTTCTCCGGCCTCTGGTGCTGAGATCTGCGTGGGATCTACTGTTTCTGTGAGCGGAACTTCGGGTGGAACTGGAGGATTTTCTCCTTACACCTACGAATATGTATATGATAATGGAGCTGGTTTTGGAACATACAGCACTGGCCTACCATCGTTTGCAGCTCAAGAAGGAGCTAATGAAGTGAAGGTCAGAATTCAGGAAAACCTTGCACGAGGTTGCGATGCGTCTTCAGAATATGCTGAAACCATCACGGGTCGTCCAATACCTGTTGGCGTTGCTGGCCCTGCTTCGCAGGAAATCTGCAGCGGTCAAACGGCCGACATCAGTTTTAATACAAGCAATGCCGTATCTGGAACAACATTCGCATGGACAAGGACAAACACAGGTTTGGTTACAGGTCTGGCAGCTAGCGGCACCGGAGATATTTCGGCAGCCTTGACAAGTTCTTCTGCTGTTGCACAAACCGTAACCTTCACAATAATACCTACAGGTCCTAGCCCGACTTCTTGTCCAGGAGCTTCGTTTACTTCTGTTGTTGTCGTAAATCCGAATCCGACTGCGAGCCCTACGAACAATGGTCCATTGTGCGAAGGAGCGACATTGGTACTGACAGGAGGTGCGTCTGCAGGAACTGCTCCATACACGTACGCATGGACAGGACCTAGTGGTTTTGTAGGCACTGGAAGTCCAAAAAGTAGAACCTTCAGTACAGTAGCTATGTCAGGTACGTATGATCTTACTGTTACAGATGATAAAGGATGCACAGCAACTGGAAGCACCGTGGTATCGATTGTGCTAGACCCGACCATTGGAACACAGCCTCTCGGAACAACCATTTGTGCTGGCGCATCTTACGGTATGAGTGTGATAGTGAACGATGGAATTGGTTTGAGCTATCAGTGGCAATACAGTACGGATGGTACCAATTGGTTCAGCGTAGGTGCAAATCTTCCTGTGTCGGGATTTTCTTACTCGGGGGCAAATACTGCGTCTATGACCATAAGCACAACGGTTGCAACCGCACCATCAGCCAATTATAGATACTGATGTTCGGTTGGAAGTGGAACGGGCTGCAATCCTAATCCGCTTATTACGTCTAGCGTAACGGTTAATGTGGTTCCGGCCAGCATCAGCAGTCCATTCAGAACTTGGACCGGCATGGTGTCTACCAGTTGGTTGAATCCTTTAAATTGGGATTGTGGTGGCGTGCCGACCACAACCACAGACGTAATCATCCCGATCAGCGTAAGCACAGGAAACTATCCGATCATATTGAATGGAGAGGTGGGTGATTGTAGGACGATAGAAATTAAAGGTCCGCCCAGCGAAGTGGAAATTCAAGATGGGGGCACCTTAAATGTAGTAAGCCCATAGTATCAAGAGAAGACAAGGATTAAATGGACAATGACAAACCTAAAGAGTCTAGAATATTCTAGATTCTTCAGGTTTTGTTTTTCATCCATTATGCTCCCAAAAAGCTTCCTCCGCAAACACGCAACACTTGGCCGGTAATGGCTTCTGCACCAGGATGTGCTAGGAATGCCATTGCTTCTGCAATGTCTTCAGGTTTTCCAGCTTGGGCCAGGCTCGTTAAGCGTTCGGCAAATATTCTCGTCATCAGCGGCATGGTCTTCACCATATCTGTCTCAATGTAGCCCGGAGCAATGGCGTTGATGGTGATGCCTTTAGCTTTCAATTCTTTCGATTTTGCAGCGGAATAACCGATCAAAGCGGCTTTGGTGGCCGTGTAATTCGTTTGTCCGAAGTTGCCTGCAATGCCAGAGATGGATGAAGTACTGATGATGCGTCCACCTTCGGGAATCAATTCCATGGCAAGCGCATCTTCCGTTAGATTGATAACAGCTGTTAGGTTGATGGCAATCAATTGGTCCCAATAATGCTCGGGCATGTTCTTCAATGTTTTATCGCGGGTAATGCCAGCGTTGTTCACCAACACATCAATGCGTCCATGTTTTGCTTTAATGGTTTCGAGAAGATTCTTTCGAGCAGCTTCATCGGTTAGGTCTGCTCCTAAGAAGGAAACCTTGCTTGCATTGAGCGAAGTCGAAGTGTCATTTAAAAGCGACTTAGCGCGCTCTTCCATCTGCGGCATGTCTGCAATAATGACTGTGGCACCTTCGGCAGCCAATCGCTTCACAGTAGCAGAACCGATTCCTCCAGCACCGCCAGTTACCACACAGATTTTCTCCGATAATTCTCTACCTGTTTTAGTTGAATTGTTTGCAGCAATCGCTTGTCCGGTAATGAACGCAGAACGGCCTGACGTGAAGAATTCCTGAATGGTTGCGTAGTTCTTCAGATCCACATTCGGTGGAAGTTTGACCAAATTGACTGTGGTTCCTCTTCCGCCCAACTCTTTTGCCAACGAACGGCTAATTCCTTCTAGCGCTCGCTGATAGGTTGAGTGATGAACGCTTGCACTGAGCGAGGTCGAAGTGTCATCAAGCAACTCTGGCTGAATGGAATAGATCAGCACTTTTCCGTTTGAGTTCAGCGATTTTATGCCGTTTTGCAATTGATGGAAGATGGTTTTTAAACCCGAAGCATTTCCCACATTTCGACCATCAACGATGAGTGAGTCAGGCACAATCGTTGTCCCATCTTTCCATGGTCCGTAGGTCTTATTTAAAACCGCTGGTGGCGGAAAACCGAATAGGGAGAGGATCTTTTCTTTCATTGCGCAATTTTACGCATAAACGTCATTGCGAGCGAAGAATGAACATGGCAATCTTTTCATGTATGATTGCTTTGTTCCTTGCAATGACGGTTTTATGATTTTCCTCACCGACAACATTTCCGCTGCAATCAACTATTTCAGCCACAACGGCATTGAAATACATGAGTAACTGCCAATATTACCGCTAAATGCTTGATATTCAGTAATGGATGTGCTTTTGATGAGTGCTTGCGGTCTGCGTCTATCGCAGATGGAATACAAACCAAAACCAGTACGATATGAACTTCAATAATTTCACGATAAAGTCGCAGGAAGCGTTGCAAGCAGCTACGCAGGAAGCGATGAACAACGGCCAACAGGCCATCGAAACAGGACACGTGTTAAAAGGTGTTCTGAACGTTGACGAGAACGTAACTCCATTTCTTCTCAAGAAATTGGGGGTAAATCTTCAAGCGTTCCAAGCAGCAGTTGACAGCCAAGTGAAAAGCTATCCCAAGATTGAGGGTGGACAGCCTTACCTATCCAACAACGCCAATCAGGTCTTGAATAAGGCTAATAACTTCCTAAAAGAGTTTGGCGATGAGTATGTTTCCATCGAACACATTCTTTTGGCCTTGCTTGCAGGGGGCGATACCATTGCACAGCTGATGAAAGACAGCGGTGTGACCGAAAAAGGACTGAAATCTGCCATTACTGAACTTAGAAAAGGAGGAAAGGTAACCAGCCAATCGGCAGAGGAAACCTACAACGCCTTGGGTAAATACGCCTTGAATTTCAACGAGTTGGCAAAGAGTGGAAAACTCGACCCGGTCATCGGAAGGGATGAAGAGATCAGACGCGTGTTGCAGATACTTTCCCGAAGAACCAAGAACAATCCGATCCTTATTGGAGAGCCAGGTGTGGGTAAAACCGCCATTGCCGAAGGCATTGCTCACCGTATCATAAACGGAGATGTTCCTGAGAATCTGAAAACGAAGCAATTGTATTCCTTGGATATGGGTGCATTGATTGCTGGGGCCAAATACAAAGGCGAGTTTGAAGAACGTTTGAAATCTGTGGTGAAAGAGGTTATTTCTGCCGATGGCGAGATCATCCTTTTCATTGATGAGATACACACGCTTGTTGGAGCAGGTGGAGGAGAAGGCGCCATGGATGCGGCCAATATCCTGAAGCCAGCGTTAGCACGTGGCGAACTGAAAGCAATCGGTGCCACCACACTGAACGAGTATCAGAAATACTTCGAAAAGGACAAGGCGCTTGAAAGACGTTTCCAGAAAGTGATGGTGGACGAGCCAAATACGGAAGACGCCATTTCCATTCTGCGTGGCCTGAAAGAGAAATACGAAACGCACCATAAGGTCCGAATTAAGGATGAGGCTATCATCTCAGCAGTTACGCTGTCACAACGCTACATCAACGACCGTTTTTTACCAGACAAGGCCATTGACCTGATTGATGAAGCTGCTTCTAAACTTCGTATCGAGATCAACTCATCTCCGCAGGAATTGGATGAAATTGAACGTAAGATCCGACAATTGGAGATTGAGCGCGAAGCCATTAAACGGGAGAAAGACCAGCCGAAGTTGGATAAGCTTGCTTCCCAATTGGCAGAATTAAGTGATGAACGCGATTCGCTAAAAGCCAAGTGGCAGAATGAGAAAGACATCGTAGAAGGCATTCAGCAGGCCAAGGAAGACATTGAGAACTTCAAATTGCAAGCTGAGCAGGCGGAACGTGCAGGAGACTTTGGAAAAGTAGCGGAGTTGCGCTACGGAAGAATTCAGGAAGCAGAAGCCAAATTGGAGGAAAGCAAACATCAATTGGCCGAACTCCAAGAGAATTCTCCGATGATCAAAGAGGAAGTAGATTCGGAAGACATTGCAGGCGTGGTTTCGCGCTGGACGGGAATTCCCATCAATAAGATGCTGGAAAGCGACCGTGAGAAGCTTCTCAAATTGGAAGACGAATTGCACAAACGTGTGGTAGGGCAAGAAGAAGCCATTTCTGCTATTTCAGATGCTGTGAGACGAAGCCGAGCAGGACTACAGGATGAAAAACGACCCATCGGTTCGTTTATCTTCTTAGGAACAACGGGTGTAGGTAAAACCGAACTTGCTAAAGCCTTGGCGGATTATCTTTTCAATAACGAGAACGCCATGACGCGTATTGATATGAGTGAGTATCAGGAACGCCATTCGGTTTCCCGTTTGGTAGGAGCACCTCCGGGATACGTGGGCTACGATGAAGGCGGACAGTTGACCGAAGCGGTGCGAAGAAAGCCGTACTCGATCGTGCTTTTGGATGAGATTGAGAAAGCGCATCCTGATGTGTTCAACATCTTACTGCAAGTGTTGGATGATGGCCGATTGACCGACAACAAGGGCCGCGTGGTGAACTTTAAGAACACCATCATCATCATGACCTCGAACCTTGGTTCGCACTTGATCCAAGAGAAGATGGAGGATATCAATGAATTCAACCGCGAGGAAGTGTTGGCATCTACCAAAACAGAACTGTTTGAACTGCTGAAGAAAACCTTGCGACCTGAGTTCTTGAATCGAATTGACGACATCATCATGTTTACACCGCTCACGCGAGATGATGTGTCAAGCATTGCCAGACTGCAGTTGCAGTTACTTGCCAAGCAATTGGCTAAGAATGGTATCACCTTCGAATTCACGGATGAATGTGTGGATTGGCTGTCTCAACTTGGTTTCGACCCACAGTTTGGTGCCAGACCATTGAAACGTGTCATCCAACGTGAAGTACTGAACGAACTCTCTAAGGAGATTCTTGCCGGAAAAGTGAACAAAGATGGTGTTATCATCCTCGATTGCTTTGACAAGAAGATCGTCTTCAGAAATCAACCGAAGCAAGAAGAGACGGTTTAAGTTGAGTTTGATTGAAAGTAAAAGTCCCGTTACACTCGTGTAACGGGACTTTTTTAATTAACAGCAGCCACTTTTAGGCGTACAGCAAGAAGATTCCTTCTCTATTTCGGAAAGCTTCACTTTAGGTTTTACGGTTTTTGCACCAGGCTTTTCTGCGTAAACTGTAATGCTGAAAATGCCTGTATCTCCGCTATTGAATGCGTTCACTTCTTCTGTTGATAGGTACTTGCCCAGTATGTCATCAGGAATGACGATCGGTTTTTCCTTTTGAACCGTGATGTTCTCGAAGCCAGTGTCGGTTATCAGTTTCAGGTATTCCGCCCGTTGAATGGCACCAGCCACACATCCGGCATACATTTCGGCATCTTGTCGCAATGCTTCTGGCAGTTCACCAACCAGAACGATGTCTGAAATGCTGAAGTGTCCGCCAGGTTTTAATACCCGATGAATTTCGGCAATCACTTTCTGTTTGTCTGGAACCAGATTCAGAACGCAGTTGCTTACCACTACATCGGCCACATCATTACTCACGGGCATCGCATCAATATCTCCTTCTCTGAATTCGACATTATTCAAACCGAGCTTTTCGGCATTGGCACGGGCCTTTTCAATCATAATAGGCGTGAAGTCAATTCCAATGACCTTTCCTTCTGCACCCGTTTCATGTCGGGCAACAAAACAATCATTTCCAGCCCCAGAACCAAGGTCAATGACCGTATCTCCGTTCTGGATCTTTGCAAATTGTGTAGGCAAACCACAACCTAATCCCAGGTCGGCATCTTCCACGTAGCCTTCCGTTTGGGAGTAGTCATCCATCATAATGTTGTAAACCTTGTTTGCAGGCGTGGTTGCACCACAGCAAGAGGACGCATTCTGCGTTTTACCCTGCTCGGCAATTTTGGCGTACCGCTCTTTCACTAAATTCTTTAACTGCTCTTCGTTCTTCATTTCAACCATCTTTTGGAGAAGTAAGATTAGTGAATTGATGGAGCATTGGCCTTGTAGGTGAGTTAGGTATGTTTCTGATTATTATCATGGGGAAGGAATTGATTCCCGCACAAATGCCAACAACACCCGTGTCATTCCGACCGCAGTGGAGGAATCTTTTGTTGAGAAATGCTAGATTGAATGAGATGCTTCGTTCCTAAGTATGACAGACGAGATACGATGGATGCTACTCATAAACGCCAACTGCACCTCTCACCCTGAGAAACAGCCTGCCTGAGGTACTCGAAGGAAAGTAGGGGCTTGTATGCTGGAAGGAATGCGTTACAGCTTCCGCTCGCTGCCGGTTCGTATCTTTACAGGATAGATGCACAGGATGGAGATACCGTTGACATGGGCCGTGTGGTCATCATTCAGAAATAATGTGTTGATCATGATGTTCTGTGCATTCGCTATTGTAGCAAATGCCAACAACACCCGTCATTCCGACCGCAGTGAAGGAATCTTTTGTTGAGAGATGCTAGATTGAATGAGATGCTTCGTTCCTAAGCATGACAGACGAGACAGGGTGGATGCTACTCATAAACGCCAACTACACCTGTCACTCTGACGAAGGAAGAGTCTCACACCTCACTCCTCAAAATATTCGTATCCATCAATGATATCGAGGTAAGCACCATCAAACCCAGCATCCACTATCATTTTGGTGTAGGATTCATTATTACCATAAATGATGTTCTGCCAATCAGTATTCCAATACTTGACCTTGTAATTGCCTTCCCAATCTGGGTTTTCGGCTTCAAGCCAAACGGGTTTGTCTGTACTCCAACTCGATTGCCAGTAATAACGATAGTCTTCTGCTTCGCCAATGCTCATGTAGCACACCACCATGCGCTGACCGCCATTGGCTTTTTCGCGTAGTTGGCTGATGTCGGAAGCTGTAAATGGCGTTCCGTCATTAAAGAAGAGGTCAATAACCAGCAGGTCGTAATTGGTGGCACGTACTTGATTGATGAAGTTTGTTTTAGATGGATAATTCTCCGAATTGAGCAGATACAGGAAGTTCTGTACGATAGGTAATGAATTGACCAGCGAACTGCTTTCCTGCCATATCGTGTTCGGATAACTTGGAATAGTGGTGAGGTTCCGTTCATCAGCGGCAAAGCCCACATAACCAGCAGCTTCGTTCAGTTCATACGAATCCAACATGTTTGCTGGCGTGGAACAATAATCAATGACCAGAATGCGGTTTCCGGCTTGCAACGACTTGTTCAGGAATCCTTGGATGTATTCCGATTCTTGCGTGGGAGTTGCCACGTAATCGTTATTGTAGCCATAGAACAGATCTTCTTGTCCGTGGGCATCAATGGCCATGGTATACGCGGTATGCAGCGGGCCGTCCACTTCACCGTTGGTGCTAATCAGTTCAATTCCATTCTGTGGAATGATGACGAAATTCGGATTCATGCCCTTCGCATATTCGCTTATTCCGATAACGAAACTTCGCATTTCCTCACGGTAATCTGTGTTGTCTGGTGTTTCATCCTTGGTGTTGCAACCTGCCAATAAACTGGCAATGAAAACGAGAATAGTCAGATGTCTCATGATTGGGAATTGGTTTGTCGATAAGGTATTTCGGTAATGGAATGTAGGGTTTTGGTCTCGTAACGCTGTTGATGGTTTTCACAAGTAAGAGGCGTTCGTGAACCACCTAAAACTCTCGCCTCATTTTAATGAAGAAAGCCTGCCATTTGGCAGGCCCTTTTCTTTAACGTCAAGATCATCAGAGTTACATGCCAGCCCCAGCAAAGGTGTAAAGGATGGCTCCCATCGCTGAAAAGCAAAGCACCCAATAGCCAGAGTTGATGAGGATTCCTTTCAAGTTCCTACGCTCGAATAATGAGTTGGTAATAAGCACCGGAAGCGCAAAATAGAGCGAATACAGCATTCCGTGAAACGCTCCATGCAACGCGGTTCTGTCGTCTTCGCCATGATGGTAAGCACCACCAGATAGTTTGTAGGCAACAACCATTGCCAAGAGGAACGACAGCCCGAAAATGAGCGGCATGCTTCCTTTTTTCAGTCCTTCTTCAGTCAGTCCGATTGATTCCATCCAGGCCTTTCCGAATACCTTAGGGTTATACCAGATAAAGCCAATGGCCAATGTTGATGCGGCTGAAACAGCCACGGCAATCCAATTTACTTCGTCCATTATTTTTTGTTTTTTGATGGTTTATGAAATCAAGGTACTGAAAAAAAACAATTTTGATTCATTGGTCCGACAATCACCAATACCCTTGGTTAATTTTGTGGCTCAAATAAACATCATGAAAAAAGCCATCATATACTTAGTGATTGTTGCCTTTGCCATAGCCTGCACCACGGTGCCCATCACAGGTAGAAAGCAAATGAATCTTTTGCCCGAGAGCCAGATGATGAGCATGTCTCTCGCAAATTATAATCAGTTTTTGGGTGCGAATCCCACCTTGCCGGCCAGCGACCAGCACGTTCAGCAAGTTAAACGAGTGGGAGAGAAGATAGCCGCAGCCGCTACACGCTATTTGAAAGCAAAAGGCGCCTCCGACCGTGTGGCAGGTTTTAAATGGGATTTCAATGTGGTGCAGAGCAACGAGGTGAACGCGTGGTGCATGCCGGGCGGAAAGGTGGTGTTCTACACCGGAATTCTACCTGTTTGTCAGGATGAAGATGGAATTGCCGTGGTAATGGGGCATGAAGTGGCGCATGCCATTGCTCGTCATGGTAATGAACGAATGAGTCAAGGTCTGCTGGTGCAGGGTGGAGGAATGGCAGTTGATTTAGCTTCTGCAATGACTAACCAGTCAGCACAAACAACAGCTCTTTTCCAACAGGCATACGGTATTGGTGCAACGGTTGGAGCAATTCTTCCGTTTTCACGTTTGCATGAAAGCGAAGCAGACGAAATGGGACTGATCTTTACGGCCATGGCCGGTTACGACCCCGCAACGGCTGTTCCTTTCTGGGAACGCATGTCGAAATTGGGTGGGAGCAGACCTCCTGAATTCTTGAGCACGCATCCAGACCCTGAAAAACGAAGTCAGAAATTGGCAGAACAGGTCAGATTGGCAAGAGCGTACGGTATTAAGTACGGAACCAATTAAAGACGATTTCTGAACAATAAACCAAAGTGACTGCTGTTTTAGCTCTGTGCTGTTAAATTTGTGCAAGCATTACTGTCCTTGGATATGAAATTCACGATGATACTGGTACTCTTTTTGCTTGGTTGCACTCTAAGTTCGTGTGATGATGGTTGTGTTACCTGTTCCGGTGTCACTGCTCCTCAGGAAGTCTGTAAAGGCGATTACACGGATAATAGCTATTACCAGAGTTATGTGGATGAATACGAAAATAAAGGAGGTACCTGTGAATAGAACTTGGGGATTGATCGTAGTAGTGGTTTCCATCAGTCTTGTTGGTTGTGGAAAATGTGAAGAGTGCGAATTGAACAATTCTTCCGAAACCATCTGCGAAACGGAGTTCGACAACACCGATCAATATCAAGATGCCATTGCAGACCGTGAGGCTGCTGGTGCTACCTGTACTTCAAAGGGTGGTTTCTGATTCTGTTTTCGGATAAAGAAGTTCTTCCAATTTTTCTACTGACCCCCAACCGAAACGCTGCATTTGAGGTTCGGTCATCATCAGCATTAGCACGTCCTGTTTCTTAAGCTCTTCAAGAATATCCAATTCCTCAACATTGGAAGTAGGGAAAACATGCGAAGGCTGCGCGTCTTTGAAATAGAACCAGAAACCACCGTAGCTGCAGACACGGTCTCCGAAGCCGCTACGCATGATTCCGTAATAATAGCTGTCCGCAATCACTATAAATTTGGTGGGAGTGATAGTTGAATCTTCTCCAAAATATCGAATAGGGTAGGCAAGCTTTTCATGATTTGGGGTGAAAAGGAGATTCATGCCAACCGCAATATCATTATCACCACCTCTAGCGGTGTCAGAAATCTCAATGTCGTACCAGAATTTCTGTAGTGGTCTTCCTGTCAATGATTGGATGTAGCCTCTTAGTGTATCGCAAACATGGGCTACTCCGTATTCACTCCAGTGAATGCCTCCTTTTGGAAAAAGTGGAAAGCGGCTCGTATCGTTCCAGCTATGGTATAGTTTCTTCAGGTCGAGCAGCCGGATATCGTTGCCCAGTGCAAAATCTGCTATGAACTCATAGTTGGTAATCGGGCGATGTTCGTCTTTCAGAAAATCGGAGAACTTATCTTCAAAGAAGCTTCCCTTTCCGGGAGCGAGTGCCAGAAAAGCCTTTACTCCAACAGAATCAAGTCCACGTTGAACGTGTTTCCATCGCAGAAGCTTATCGGTCAAGACATCTTCTCCAGCGAAATCTTTTCCGTAAAAAGCATCCACGTAGCCTACATCAAGCAAGACACCGTCTTTGCCAGGCGAAACACCATTAGCCATGGCCATGTCAAACACATCGAAATAATATTGATTCCTTAATCGCACCAAGTATTCTCTCGCTCCTATCTGCTCATTAAGCCAAGTTTCTTCTGCCGATTGGAAATTTCCATCGAACCAATCGTTCCAATCGAATTCAGGTTCTGATGCAGATTGGAAAGAGCCATCCAAAGGCCAAGCTGGAATAAATCTGAAATTCCGCTGAAGCAATGGCAACGACAGCGAAGCCAGCACCAACGCGAACAACAGATATTTCAGTGCACTTTGTATCAAAACTTGAAGTAAATGAAGGGGTTGAAGCCAGAAGCGGTGATCATACTAAGACAGAAAATGAAGAGTACAATGGATATGATGGTCTTGATGGCGTTTGCGAGTAGGCCTGCGCTGGAATCTTGTACCATTTTGTTCGTCCATTTTTCGATGGCAGGAACGATGGCCATGAATGAAAAAACGATAGCCAAGGCTAATGTCCACTTGAACTCCATGCTTAATGCAGGGAAATAAATGTCTTGACCGAAGGATAGCAAAGCACTATAAAAATGCAGCGCATGCTCAAATGTTTCTGTTCGGAACAGCACCCAGCCGAACATGGCTATCACAAAAGTGATAAGTATGCTTGTAATACGCCCAATTCGCTCGTATAATTTAGCTACGAACAAGCGTTCTAGTACAAGGAAAAGTCCGTGATAACCACCCCAGATGACAAAATTCCAAGAGGCTCCGTGCCAGAGACCGGACAAGAGAAAAACAACCCACAAGTTAAAATAGGTGCGTCCTACGCCTTTCCTGTTTCCTCCGAGAGGTATGTAGAGATAGTCCTTCATCCATCGGCTAAGCGTCATGTGCCAGCGTCTCCAGAATTCGGTAATGCTCGCAGAAACATATGGGCTATTGAAGTTTTCAGGGAATACGAATCCCATCATCCTGCCAAGCCCAATGGCCATATCAGAATAGCCAGAGAAATCGAAATAGATCTGCATGCTGTACGCGATAATGCCGATCCATGCCCAAGAAAATGTTAAGGCCTCGCCTTCCAAAGCAAAGGCTGAATCTGCCACTTGACCAACCACGTTTGCTACCAATACCTTTTTTGCCAAACCAATGGTAAACCGAAAGAACCCCAGCAAACGGTCATCTATTGTTTCGTGCTTACTTCGGTCAATCAGCTGGTCCGCTATTTCATTGAAACGGACAATCGGACCAGCTATCAACTGAGGGAACAGTATGATATACAAAGCATAATCTCCAAAGCTTTTCAAGGCAGCGTGTTTTCCTCTGTAGACATCTAGCGTGTAGCTCAATTTCTGAAACGTGAAAAACGATATGCCGATAGGAAGCGCAACAGCAGTCCAGTTGATGGATTCGATTCCGATTGAAATTAGAATGCTGTTGGCGTTTTCAACAAAAAAATTGGCGTATTTGAAGTAAGCAAGAAGTCCAACGTTTAGCACTACGCTTGCCGCTGCAAGCCATTTCCGATAACGCGTTTCGCTGGAGAGTTGTCGTACAAGCCAAAAATCAATCAGCAGGCTGGTATAAACTACAAATACGAATAGTGGTGCGCCCCAAGCATAGAAAAAGGTGCTTGCCAAAAGGGCTGTGTAGTTGCGGCTTTTCGCTGGCGCCAACAGATACAGTCCCAAAAAAACGGGGAGAAAGTATACAAGGAAAAGCGTACTGCTGAACACCATTTACGAAGCTTGAAAGCTATGAAAACATTGCCAATTCGTCCGTGTTGGATTGCTAATCAACTTAGTTAAATTTGCCGACCTAAAAATTCAATTATGGCATCAACTTCTGATATCAAAGTAGGATCAGTTATCCGATACAATGGCGAGCTCTGTATTGTGAGCGAAAAGCAACACACCATGCCTGGCAAAGGTGGCGCATTCTACCAAGTGAAAATGAAATCCATCCAAAGCGGAAGGAACTATGAAAATCGTTTCCGATCTGGAGAAAACGTAGATATTGCCCGTTTGATGTACAATGAATTGCAATACATCTACGAAGAAGGAGAACATTTTGTGTGCATGAATCAGGAAACCTACGAGCAGGTTATGATACCCAAGAAATTGTTCGGAGACAATGCCCGATTCTTGAAAGAGAGCATGATCGTGAAAGTGGGTTTTGAAAGTGACCAACCAATCATTGCTGAAGCACCAACATTTGTTGAATTGCTCATAACCCATTCAGAACCAGGCATTAAAGGCGATACAGCAACAAATAGCATGAAGCCTGCTACGCTTGAAACAGGAGCAGAGATCAAAGTCCCTCTTTTTGTGAATGAGGGCGAAATGATCAAGATCGACACCCGTACAGGAGAGTACGTGGAGCGAGTCAAGTAACAAAATTGAACTTTTCAAAACCCATAGTTGCAGCCGAATTGGCTGCACGGATCGGTGCCGAATGCATTGGTGATGGGCAAATAGAGCTGACGGGAATCAATGAGATTCATCGTGTTGCTAAAGGCGAGATCACTTTTTGTGATCATCCTAAATACATCAAAAAGGCTTTGGCTTCGGCTGCGAGTTGTGTTCTTGTAAACGAACGATGCGAGGCGCCAGAAAGGAAAGTGCTATTGTTGGTCAATCGTCCGTTCGGAACCTTCACGCAGCTTTGCAAAGAGCTACGAGGAAGTTTTGAAACCGATGAAATGGTCTGTTCTGATGCACAGATTGGATTGAATTCGGTTGTGATGCCAGGCGCATTTGTTGGCAAGCATGTACTTATTGGCGAAAACTGTTTCATTCATCCTAACGTGACCATTTATGATGGAACTATCATTGGCAATAATGTCATTATCCACGCTGGAACTGTAATTGGTGCAGACGCTTTCTATTATCAACGTTCTGGAGGCTACAATAAGCTTCATTCGTGCGGAATCGTACGCATTGAAGATGATGTTGAAATTGGTGCCAATTGCACGGTAGACAGAGGTGTGACTGCGGAAACCATCATCGGACAAGGGACTAAGATTGATAACCTCGTTCAGATCGGTCATGACACGATTGTAGGAAAGAATTGCCTGTTTGCCTCTCAGGTCGGAATTGCCGGAGTCGTAACGGTAGAAGATGATGTGATCCTTTGGGGACAGGTTGGCGTTCAGAAAGATCTGACGATAGGCAAGGGTGCCGTGGTTCTGGGGCAATCAGGAATTGCTAAATCACTTCGAGGCGGAATCACCTATTTCGGTAGCCCAGTACGTGAAGCTCGCGAGAAAATGAAGGAATTGGCAATGATCAAGCAGCTTCCTTCCATTATTGAGCGGCTGGGCAATTAGGTCGGTCGTAGAACGAACTCGTAAATACTCCATCTCGTCACGTTGTTTTATTACTTTGTCTAATTCTTACAGTTTAACTAGAAACTGTGTGTAAATTCAAGTGCTTTTAGGAAGAACCCGTTGACCAGCATCAGTAAGAATAGAAACGAGCAGATCATTCTTGAAACACTCAAGATTGCTAACTCTGCCTTGAAGTTGAAAAACCTCAAGCTGAACTCGTTGCTGGAGATCACTAATGCCATCAATAACAATTTTTCGAGAGAGCAACTGCTTAAGATCTTTGAGTTTGTCCTTCGTAACCAACTCAACATTGGAAGACTGTTATTCTATACAAAGGATGAAGAGTGGGAACAATCCATAGGTCATGGTTTGGTTCCCAATATGAAATTACCTGATATCGAGTTTGATCTACTTCCAATTCGGGAAGTGCAGGAGATAACTAAGAATGGTCAGATCTATTTCGGCCAATTTGATGTCATTATTCCAATTATGCATAAGAATGAGGCTTTGGCCTATCTTCTTGCTGGAGATATCAACGAAGATCTGATTGAGAATACAAAGACGCGCCACATACCGTTCATTCAGACCTTGGCAAACATTATCACAGTTTCCATCGAGAACAAGCGCTTGTTCAAAGAGAACCTTCGCAGAGCGGGAATGAAACGTGAGATGGAACTTGCTTCCGAAATGCAGAACATGCTTTTTCCAAGCAAACTTCCACATAACGCACATGTCGAGATGGCTGCTTACCATAAGCCTCATCAGGACGTTGGTGGCGACTATTACGATTTCATTCAGCTGAGCGACAATGAGATTGCCTTTTGTATGGCAGATGTGTCGGGAAAAGGAGTTTCTGCTGCACTGCTGATGTCAAACTTTCAAGCGAATCTCAGAGCACTGTTCAATCACGAAACATCGCTTACAGACCTTGTACAGGAATTGAATCAGAAGGTGTTGAATTCAGCCATGGGCGAAAAATTCATCACCATTTTCATCGCCAAATACAATTTTGTGACGCGCGTGCTTCAGTACGTGAATGCTGGACAGAATCCTCCGATTCTGGTGTCAAACAATACTACGAGTTTGCTTTCTACCGGATGTCCTGGATTAGGAATGCTCGATGATCTGCCTACGATCAGAGAAGGTATCTTGGTGCTTGAACCAGATTCAATGATCACATGCTACACGGATGGAGTGGTGGAATTGGAAAACGTTCGCGAAAAGGAATTCGGAGAAAGTAAATTGGAATTGATCCTTCTTGATCAACAGAACAGTTCAGTACGAGAAGTGAACGAAAGCATTGTCAAACTACTCAGAAGTCACAAAGGCCAAATGCCTTATGTGGATGACATCGCTCTACTCACCACCAGATTCAAGTAGACTTTCGTCTTTGCCTGAAACAGGAGCGTTTTCCTCCTTCATGTGATAAACTTCAATAGCCACAATTCCGGCTATGAATCCCCAAAAAGGTGCTGAAGCCTTATCGGTGTCCAAGAAGTTATTCAAGATTCCATGGATGAGATAGGTGATCAATCCGAGGAACAGACTAACGAGATATAGCCTGTGTTCTTCATTTTTCATTCTCGGATATAGCTTAACGGAATAGTAGATCACGCAGATCACCACAATCAAGAAGGACACCATTCCGAAAAGCCCCGATTCGGACAATGGGCCAATGTATTCGCTGTGTGCATTTCCCTTATCTCCAGCGTTGGTACTGATGCTGGTCTTTTCGCTCGACAATTGGAAAGGTGCATATTGGAACATGTAAGTTCCTGGTCCCCAACCCACAAACGGACGGTCTTTGAACATTCGCCAAGCAGAACCCCATCTGTTCAAACGCTCCAAATTGGAAGCATCCGTAGAGATGTTGGAGATTGATTTTACGTGTTCTGTAAGCTCAGCAGACGAATCTTGACGGTTCTTCTCAAGCTTCATGATTATCGTGTCCCAAGAAAGGAATAGCGCCACGAAAAATGCAGCAGCAAGTGCCATGATTGTTGTGAACCGAATACGAAAGCGCATCACCAGATAAACGCCTAATGCACCAATGAGGCTTACCCAAGCGGCACGGGTATAAGACAGAATCAATGCAATGGTAAACAATGCGAGGACCATCAGAAACACGACTTTCCAACTCCTGCTGTAATGGCTGCTGAAAACAAGACCTATCAATAGCGGATAGAACATGGCCAACGCAGCGCCATAAGAGGTATGGTCATTGAAGAATGGCGACATGACCCAGTGGGCTGGCTGTTCCATGAATCCGTACATCCCGTGATGAACAATTGTATAGATTATCACCCCGATGAAGGCCGTCATGTACATGGCAATAAACCACTTGATGCTCTTGAAGTTTCTGAATATTTGAGTGGTTATGAAATAGAAGGTAACCACATACCAAAGCCTTGAAACCAGATATTTAAGGGAAATCAAGGGCATTTCGCTGGTAGCCGTGGTTACACCTAGCCATACCAGATTGATGATGATGGCCAAGGTAATGGGGTGATCGGCAATGCGTTTGTCAAACTTTCTTTCGGCAAACAACTTCAGAATGAAAATGAGCAAAACTCCGAAAAGTAATGGGTCTGTGGGAAGCGTCAATCCTACTCCAAGGCCGATGTCTGTAAGGTTAACGGACAACGGAGTGAGGAAAACGATGAGAAGAACCAGTTTGTCTAACGCAAAGAATGCGAGCAATACAATGGCCAACAACGCAGGCAAAAGCGGTGCGTAATAGAATTCGTTAGCAACAAGAATGGCGTTGAGAATCGCAAACACACCGCCTACCAAATAGATCAATTTGGCATTTACAGCAGGTGTTTTAAGCACGTTTAACAAGCGTGTTAAGGTTTTGGCTCTATTCCTCGCATATTTTCCATTATGCTGAGGAAAAGAATGGTCAAAAGAAGGGTTCCGAGCATCGAAGAAACGACAATCAGCCATCTGATCGGATACGCCTTCTTATCAGAAACTACAGGATTAGTTATGACATTACAATAAGTGAGATTTTTCTCAACATCTCTTTGAGCAGCTTCTAACTGTTCTTTAAGATCATTGTATCCTCCTCGGATTCTCCAAAGATGTTCGTTCAATGACTGAAATTCACCACCTTTCTCTTTCAATGCGTTCAACAACGGTTCGATTTCTTTGGCGTTCGCTTTTGTGCTTGGTGTAGAGATCACTTGCAGATAGCGTTCAGTAGCGTATTCGGTCTGAAGCGAATAATCGAGAATTCCATAATCCTTTCTGATACCCGCCAAGATTGCTTCCATGCTATCCATTTCAGCTTTCTTGTTGTTCACCTGCATGTCGAGGATCTTCACCAATTCCATGGCTTTTTCCTTCTGAAGCAATCGTTCTTTCTTGTTGAAGAAATAGATGATAGAATTCACCATGTCGCGTGCCTGAATTGGACTAGCGTCCATTACTTCAATGACTACCGATTCGTACTCTGTCTTACTGAAAGTGACATTCGTTTGATACTCCAATATCAGATCGGTGTTGGCCGAAGTATCAATCTTGTATGTCTCAAATAAGTGATAGACAGATACGATCGAGTCGCGGATCTTATCTGATTCCAATACTTGAAGCATTTGTTCTGTTGGTGTTTCTGTCCCCATCGGAATGATGTTGGCAGGATACAGCACCGCGAACGACTTATACTTCGGGGTGATAACAAATGAACTTGAAAAAATTGCGGAAAGGATAACGGCAACAATGGCCACTCCTACTAAGTGTTTCCACCAGCGCATTATAAGTCCGAGAAGTTCGGAGTTGTTTCTGTAATCGTTCATGCCTAAGATGGTTTGGCGCGTGACACATTTTCGTAAGCGATGATGGCAAGTAGGGCGATTAAGAACGTTGAAACGGTTGCGATGAGTACTATCAGCCATCTGATCGGATAGCTTTTCTTCTCAGCTGGAAATGCATTGTTTACAATGAATTTGTGCGGAAGTGTTTGCTCTGCATCCACTTTGGCTTCTTGATATTTTGCGCGGAGGTGACTCAGTTGCTCCTTTTCGTGCTCAAGCATATCTCTGATGGAAACATACGCACCACCATATTTAGAAAGTATCTGAAGTTGCTTTCCTAATTGCTCAGCTGCACGCGTGTTGCCTTCCAAAATCGCCTTAGCGTAATATTCGTTGAAACGTTCAGACATCGATTCATAATCGTTCACACCCATTTCACGCATAGTGTTCAACGAATCTTCCAATTCTTTCACGTAGGCTTTCATTTCAGCGTATTCCGCTTCGGCAATGGCCATGGCTTTGAAAGCGCGCTCTTTTTGCATTCGGTTTTTGACCGAATCGACCAGAGCAGCAATGTCGTTAGCAATATCAGCGGCCAAAATAGGGTCAGTGTCCAAAACATCAATTCTCACAGATTGAAACTCTGTACGATTGTAGGTAATGTTGCTCTCATATTCCTTGAACAAAAGGGTTTCTCCATACTGTTCAGTTGAATCGATCTTGTAGTGCGCCTTCAATTTATATTTCTTGATAACCCGTGAACGGATCTCATCTGAATTCAAGATCTGAATCAGTTGCTCAGCTTGTTCTTCTTCTCCAAACGACAGAAGGTCTTCTTTCGAGGTGTTGTTTTTGGCAAGCAGCGATTTTGAAATGGATGCGGTGGATGTCGGGAACATGATCACCGTGCTTTCAAATTTCGGTTCAATGAAATAAGGTCCCGAAAAAATAGCCGACAATACGGCTGCAGCAAATGTTACAATGATCAGCGGACGTTTCCATCGTAAGACGAACAGCAGAAGATTGGATGAGTCAAAATCCAGTCCTTGATTTTTTTCTTCTGTCATATTGTTCTCCTATGCCTCTGAATTAAGCGTGGCAAAAGTAGAAATTTTTAGAAGCCGAAAAGTTTGGGTTTTCGATGCTTGGTGAGGGCTACGGCTTGCTCGGGAAACACTTAGTTGCGCATCATTCTTAAACGCTGAATGATCTTCATATCTGGAATAAGCGAAAGAATGGTCAAAACGCCACCAGAAAGCAGGATGATAAGACTTCCCGCAATCCACGGTAGTTCTGAGCCAAAGTATCCAATGATGGCAACCAATATGAGTGGAGTCAAGAGGAAAATGAAATCACGGTCCAATTCAAAACGGAATAATTTGATGGCAACGAATAACTGAAGTACGAATGCCAGTACTTGTGTAATTAAACAGGTTACAGCAGCGCCATACGCACCCAATTTGGGAATAAGCATTGCGTTGAATGCCAAGCTGGATACGACTCCAACCAGCGCAATAATATTCAGATGTTTGAGACTACCGTTCGCTGTAAGTAATGTTCCAATGATGTAAGCGCCTGCCATTGGTACCAAAGAGAACATGAGCAGCGAAAGGATCCTTCCCGATTCTTCCACATGCGAATCATACAATTGCCCCATCAATTCAGGCGCAAAATACCATGTGATAATGCCCAAGGTAGTTGCGGGAATCAAGATGAGTTTTGAGGCCAGATGAACCAATGGTTTCACATCTTCCTTCAATTTGAGCATGCGCGAAAACATGGGAAGCAACAGCACAGCGAAGAGGTAAGCGATCATGTTGCTTGCATCCAAAAGTCGGAACGCCTGTGCGTAAACACCGGTCTGTTCCTTTCCGTCAGGCAGCATTCGTTCAAGCAGAACAGAATCAACTCGTCCGTAAATGCTCATCAACAGAATAAGCAGCGCGAACGGTAAACTCTGTTTCAGAATAAGAGCCAGCATGGCCGAATTCCATTTCATCATGAATGGACCACCACGCTTAATGACAACCGCAAGCGCAAAAAGCATGGTGCTTCCGTATGCGAAGGTTTGCATGTACACGAACCACTCTATCCGAAATGGAGATGAACGTTGCATGAAGAAAAGCACCCAGCCGCACGTAAGAATCATGAGTAATCGGTCCATGATGGAGACCAAACTGTCCATTTTAAAGAGCTGCATTCCAGCAATATTCGACCTCAAAAAGAGAATGGAAGAAAGCAGAAACTGGTTGAAGCAAAGAAGCAGCAACATCATGAGTTGATGATGTGAATAGCCCATCGTCAAACCCACCGTTAGGCAAATAATGAGATAGAAAACGGCAAGGATCAAACGCAGCGCAACTATCCGTGGGAAGTACTTTCCGAGCAGATGTTCGTGCTGAGATACGTTCCGATTGTTGAAATTGCTGATGCCAAGATCGAGGAATACATTCAGGATAAAAGCAAAGTTGAAAAGCGCAAAGTAAGAGCCGTAAGATGCTGCACCCACTTCGTTCTGCACGGCTCGGTCTATGCCAAATATCCAAAATGGCTTTATCAGCAGATTCAGAAATAAGAGAAACGCAAGGTTTGAAAGGAACTTTCTTTGCATGGCCGTTGGCAAATCTACCATTTGAAAACGCTTGCATAACTGTGGCTTTGCCGCTTTTATTACATTGCCGAGGTGCGAATAGCGGTTAATACACGGCTTCTTTTAAAGGGGAAACTTGAAGGTTTGGGACGGTTCACAGCCGAATCGCTCAAGCTCATTACGCGTGCGCATCCCGAACATCAGTTTTACTTTCTGTTTGACAGGCCATTTGATGAGGAGTTCGTCTTTGGCGATAATGTGACTCCTATCGTGGTTTCACCACCAGCGCGTCATCCCATTCTATGGCACGTTTGGTTCGAACTTTCACTGCCAAGTGTGCTTAAGAAAATCAATCCTGATCTGTTTTTGTCTCCAGACGGTTTCCTTTCTCTTAATGCAGATGTGCTTAGTCTGCCAGTCATACACGACTTGAATTTTGCGCATAATCCAGGTGATCTGGCCAAGACACATGCGTGGTTTTACAACCGCTATTTTCCTAAATATGCCCATAAGGCAAAGCGGATTGCCACCGTTTCGGAGTTCTCCAAGTTCGATATTGCTGAGCAATATGGAATTGATACCGATCGGATAGATGTGGTTTACAATGGCGTTTCCGAAAGATTCAAAGCCTTGAGCGCTGAGGAGAGCGCTTCAGTTCGAGCGGAGTACACAGATGGTCATCCGTACTTCATTTACGTTGGTGCCATTCATGCCAGAAAGAACATCGAACGCATGCTTGCAGCATACGAGGAGTTTCGAAATACACTGACGGAACCGCACAGATTTGTGATCGTTGGAAATAGAAAATGGTGGACACCTTCGATGCAAGCAACGTTGGATGGAATGCAATTCAAAGATGAATTGATATTCACCGGACGCATTCCAGAAGAGCAGTTGAATCAACTGATGGGTGCTGCATTGGCAAATGTGTACGTTTCAACCTTTGAAGGTTTCGGAATTCCCATTGTGGAGGCTTTTCAATCGAACGTTCCTGTCATCACTTCCAATGTAACGAGCATGCCTGAAATTGCAGGAGATGCCGCGCTGCTGGTTGACCCTTTTCAAAGCTCCGAAATTGCGGAAGCCATGGTACGCATTGCTTCATCCGAAACTTTGCGCCAATCGTTAGTGCAGAAAGGTCAGGAGAGAGCAAACGCTTTTACTTGGAACCGAACGGCAGATCTGCTGTGGGAAAGTATCCTCAAAACGGTTGATCAACACGCTTGATACGCTGCTGATAACGCTCAAAACTTCGGATTGGCATGGTTGTGGTTTTCGGTGATTGAACCGAAAAAACTTAGGCCATGAAAACCATATCTGCACGCTTTCTACACATTCTCGGATTCGGAATAATGGCACTTGCCTGGATTGTCCTTTCCATAGTGATGTAATTGGTGGGAGAGGTGTTTACCTCGATGGGCGGAGGAGGTTTTAGAAAAGACCGAGTCCGCCCATTAAACCTCCGGCCATACCACGCATTTCACTTTCAAATACATTTTCAGCATTTTCCAAGGCCTTGTTGGTGGCCATTACAATCAATTCCGCCAATTCTTCGTTATCGGCATTGGCGTAGGTTTCCTTCGGGATGATCACTTCCGTGATCTTTTTGTTTCCGTTGGCAACAACTGTAACGCCTTGGCATTCGCCTTTCACAGAAATATGGTTGAGCCGTTCTTTGGCAGCATCCATTTGCTCCTTCATCTGTTGGAGCTGTTTCATTTTATCGAACATGTACTATGATTTTTTGGCGCCTTTTTTTCTGTTGACGTGTTCTGTAAGCATTCGAATCCGATGCTCTAGAAGCTCGTTCATCTCATCGCCTTGCTCAAGAATAGAAGGGTAAATGCTCTTAGATATGATTTCTGGGCAGCATTCTTCAATGGAGCGATTGAGGCTTTCCACCTCTTCCATTATTTCCTTCAAAAGGCTTTTTGTTTTCACGAACCCAAATGTAGACGTGACACTGTGTGCATCCAACTTGGGTTTTCAAAAGATGTCAACAGCGGATCAACGTTTTTCAGTTTTCATCGGCCCAAGGCATTCCCCGCATGAATCGGTCTTTCCAAGGATAAAGTGCTTCGTTTTCTTCTCCCTTCATCGATCTCACGTCCGATTTTCTGACCGCTGGCGAACCGATGATAAGCGAATAGTCTTCAAAATCTTCCGTTACGATGGCTCCAGCACCGATCAGGCAATGTTCGCCAACGGCTACACCTCCGACAATGGATGATTGAATACCGATCTGCGTGTAATCTCCAACAGTTGGACCTTTTACAATTTCTGTTGGTGGATGGGTATCGTTTGCCATCACCACATTTGGGTAGATGAACACGAAATTGCCCAAATTGCTGAATTGGCACAGATGAACATTGCTGTGCAATTGGCAGAAATCGCCCATGGTCAAATGCCCTTGAAGATCGCTGTTGGTGCCCACTTTGCAATGATTGCCAATGCGTGTGTTTTCTCTAATGGTAACGCGATGCCCGGTTGAAAAGTGAGTACCGAATGTAGAGCCAGCATAAATGATGCAGTGGCTTCTGATAAGCGAATCCGCGCCAATTACCGTCTGTGGGTTCTGATAATTCTCATGCGAGTAATAATCGGAAAGTGGTTCTCCGATGATGCAGTTGTTTGCAATAATGGAGTTGTCGCCAATGACCACGTTGTCGTATATAACCGTGTCATCGCCAAAACGGACGTTCTTGCCAATAATGGCATTCGGGCTTATCCGAACGTTGATTCCATTGAACTTCACAGGCCTTGAATTGCGGTAGGAATGAAGCGCGACTTACCAGTCTTCTTCTTCATTCGATCCTTTAGAGCGTGATTTTCCTTTCGAACTCTTGATGTCAAATGATCGGCCTTCCCAATAACAGGTGTAGCATCGGTAGCGTTTCACGGGCAGAATTCCGAACGATAGCGTACTCACCATTTTATCACCGCCATTACGTTGTGCACGTTTCAATTCTCCGGAGCAATTCGGACAGCGTTTGATCCTGTAATAATTGGAGCCTCGCAGAACAGTAAGAACTACAAGGTAGAAGATGAAAAAAACTACGAACCACCTGAGAAGGAGGAACAAAAATGCCGTGATGTCAATTTCTGTGGGATTCATAAATCGGTTGGCTAAGTTATGATCTTCTTAAATATCCTGAGTTAAATCAATACAACCATTCTGTTCGGCAGCCATCCGATAAATGCCCATATTTGAAGCGAAAACACAGCTATCATCATGAGAAACCTTTCACCATACGCATTCAGCCTACTTCTTTTTTCTGCCTGCCAGCAACAGCCGCAGGAAACTGCCGAGCCTATTCTTGCAGAAACAGGATTTGAGAACGTCTACACCACCTTTGATCTGACCACCGACATCTCTCTTCTCTCTGAAGAGGAAAAGGCGGTGATTCCGATCCTTATTGATGTGGCCAAGATCATGGATGGCCTGTTTTGGAAAGAAGCCTACGGAGACAAACAAGCGTTGCTGAGTAGTATTGAAGATGAGCGTTTGCGGACATATGCCGAATACAACTACGGTCCTTGGGATCGATTGAATGGTGATAAACCATTTATAGATGGAGTGGGAGAGAAGCCGCTTGGTTCTGGGTATTACCCAACAGATATGTCGAAGGAAGAGTTTGAGGCGTGGGACAATGCAGACAAAACTTCGCTGTACACGCTGATTGAGCGCGATGCAGAAGGGAAACTGCAAAGCGTTTGGTTCCATCAGAAGTTTGAAGCAGAAGTGAATCGCGCAGTTGATCTGATTGACAGTGCTGCTGCCATTCTTCAAGAAGCTGGCTTTAAAAAGTACCTGACCGAACGGGCAAAGGCGCTAAGGACAGATTCCTATTACACCAGCGACATTGCATGGATGGACATGCGCGATAATGGTTTGGATTTCGTGGTTGGGCCGATTGAGAATTACGAAGACAAACTCTATAACTACAAAGCGGCCCACGAAGCCTACGTGTTGGTGAAAGACAAAGAGTGGAGTCAACGTTTGGCCAAGTATGCCGCCTTACTGCCTGGCCTTCAAAAAGGATTGCCTGTTCCTGCTGAGTACAAGGCAGAAAAACCGGGCTCCGATTCGCAATTGGGCGCTTACGATGTGATCTACTACGCAGGCGATTGCAACGCGGGCAGCAAGACCATTGCCGTCAACCTGCCGAATGATGAAAAAGTGCAATTGGAAAAAGGCACGCGAAGGCTGCAATTGAAGAATGCCATGCGTTCCAAATACGACAAGATCTTGGTTGATATAGCCAAGGAACTGATTGTGGAAGATCAGCTGCAGCACGTCACCTTCAACGCGTTTTTTGGCAATACCATGTTCCACGAAGTGGCGCACGGTCTGGGAATCAAAAACACCATCAACGGAAAAGGCACCGTTCGCGAAGCATTACAGGAAGAATTCTCTGCACTGGAAGAAGGCAAAGCCGATATTCTAGGCCTGTACATGGTAACGGAACTCTACAAAAGTGGCGAGCTGACGGAAGGCACCGTAATGGACAACTACGTCACCTTTTTGGCCGGTATTTTCAGAAGTGTGCGTTTTGGAGCAAGCAGCGCGCACGGTCGTGCCAATATGGTGCGTTTCAATTACTTCAAGCAGCAAGGCGCGTTTAGCAAAGCAGATGGGAAATACCGAGTTGATTTTGAGAAAATGCAAGAGGCCATGGCTTCTTTAAGTGAGTTGATATTGACGCTCCAAGGCAATGGCGACAAGGAAGGCGTTATCAAATTGATGGAAGAAATGGGCAATGTGCCAGAAGACCTTCAAGCAGACCTCGACCGACTGAAAGATGCGAACATCCCGGTAGATGTGGTGTTCAATCAAGGAACCGAAGTGCTCGGGCTCTAATCTTAGAAGTTCTACCATTTAATTGCATTCATGATCACCCTTATTTCTCCTGCCAAAAAGCTCGATTACGAATCGAAGGTTGCCACCGAAGCATTCACCATTCCGGAAGGTTTGAACCGTTCGGCACAGCTCATTTCCAAATTGCAAAAGACATCTAACAAGAAGTTGGGCGAATTGATGGATCTGAGCCAAAACCTGGTGGAGTTGAATGCAGCACGCTACGCCAGCTGGACAGAAGATTTTACCGAAGGTGAAACACGGCAGGCGCTGTTGGCTTTCAAAGGCGATGTGTATCAGGGTATGAAAAACGAACTGTTGACGCCAGCCGAATTGGAGTATGCCCAAAAGCACCTGCGTATTCTTAGTGGTTTGCACGGACTCTTGCGTCCACTTGACCTTATAAAACCATATCGTTTAGAAATGGGAACCAAATTGGCAGTGCGAGGCAAAAAAGACCTCTACGGTTTTTGGGGCGATGAGATCACCGATCGATTGAACGTGGCCTTGGAAACATCGGGCAACGATACGCTGTGCAATCTTGCCAGTGGCGAGTATTTTAAAGCAGTGAACACCAAAAAGCTGAAGGCCAAGATCATTACGCCTGTGTTCAAAGACATGAAGAACGGCCAATTGAAGGTGATTTTCCTCTACGTCAAACAGGCGCGCGGCATGATGGCGGGATATATTCTTCGCAATGGTATTAACGATGCCGAAGACCTGAAAGGATTCTCAGATGGCGGTTATCGCTACACCGAAGACCTTTCGGATGAACAGACCTGGGTGTTTACCCGATAGTACTGGGCGTTTTCGAAACCGTTTGCTCGTTTATTCTTTCAGTACCATGTCTATGCACATCACGGCTGCCACGATCAGGATTCTGATAGGATTGTCGGGCGTCACCTTTTCGTCAATTTTCAAGATGTAGTTATCGGCACTGGTAAACATCTCTTTGCCAATACCTGCCCATTGTTTGCTTACCTGCGCAAATTCGATGTTTTCTTTAATGAACTTGAAATCCCAGCTGGTCCATTTGCCTTTCAGCGTGCAGAGGTTTCTTTCGCTCGCATCTATCACATCGAATTTCCCTCCCAAGGAGAAGAATTTCTGCTTGAATTTACCGATCAGCACATCGTTCTCGTCAAACACTTCCACGGTAGAAAGGAAGATGGAAATTCCGCGCTTGATGCTCAGCACTTTTTCTCCCGTATCGGTTTTAATATCGATGTGGAAAGGTGTCATTCGCTTGTAATCGCTAAAGCGCAGGATCTTAGTGAAAAAACCGAGGTTCTCTTCTCGGCAGGTCATAATGATCTGTCGGTTCACAGGATCATAGATATCGAAATTGTTGGCGGCCTTGAACATGCCAACATGCTCTTTTACAAAGTATAGATTTCGGTTGAGGACGGAATTCATGCGGAGGTATGAGGTTTGGGGTTGGTTTAATTTTGTTGGATGAAAGTAGGATTTTTAGGCAGCGCTTGTGCCATGCCAATTTGTATTACTACTCATTTACAATTCGTTGAATTCTCATTCTATGCTGCCGTTGCAGTAGAATTGGATAGAAGTTACCTACGATATTGATGAGGTTGGTTACAGCTATCAATAGGTCATATCCTTTCCACAGCAACAACACAGAAACCATCATAATGGACACAAATGAGGCTAGATGCCCGAACTCTGATCGCTTCGATTGTTCGATAAGGTTGGCAATGCCTTGGCGCGTTCCGTTAAAGTATCGCTTTCTGTTCTTTGCCTTTCCCCAATAGGCCAACATCAGTAAGGTTCTGAAATACTTGAGCCCCATTATGCGGACAACCAGAGCCAAGGTCTTCGGTTGCGATATTGTATAGTAAGATGCTGGCAATAGCCTGTATGTTGGAAATACGAAGCCGACAAAAGCAAACACTCCGGTAATGAAGAGGTTGATGATCATGGCCGTGAAGAGCATTTCTCCGGTACCCATACGGTCGGCATCCATTTGGAACAGCACGCGCAGTAACTCTACTGAACGGTAGAGAAGGAATAACGAAAAGAAGGGGAATAGCACGCGTTTAACGGTCATTGATCATCGTCTTATGGCCATTTCTGCTCCTTTCTGTGTAAGCGGTTTGGAGATGAATGGATCTGATCGGATGAAAGTAAGATTTTGACCGTGTTCTACACACCATGTCATCGTTTACGCACAACATTGCACGTGATACCGACACCTGCCATGCGGCATAAAGCCTACCTTAAATGACCATTCAGGAATTGGGCCACTTCTTCCAAGCATTTTTCTCCTTCGGGCAGACCGCGCTCTGACTGAAAGGCGTGCCACATCCCTTCCCAGATCCTGAGCTCCACGCTAACATTTGCATACTTCATAGACCAATAGAGTCGGACACAATCACTTAGAAAGAGGTCTCTTGTGCCTGTGGTGATGATGGTGGGCGGAAAACCTTTTGAGTAATCTGCATACACCGGAGAAAGGTACGGGTCTATAAGAGGTCGGTCATTGACATATGCCTTTACGGCCTTGTTCAATTGGCCGTTCCAGGCAAGAATTGGATCGCGATGACCGTTTGCCTTGTAACTGTCGCCCACACCGCTAAGGTCTGTCCAAGGAGTAAAAAGACCAACAGCAACAGGCATTGGCAGCTGATTGTCTCTGGCCTTAAGTAGCATGGTCAAGGCCAAATTACCACCTGCCGATTCGCCAATGACCAGTGTTTTTGCTGCGGGATGGATCGCTGTGATGGCAGCATAAGCATCATACAATTGATTGAGTGCTCTTGGAAACTTGGCCTTAGGACTTAGGTCGTAGCTGAGCGAAATAACGCGAACACCCAATTTGGCAGCCATGTATAGCGCTGTAAGGTCATCGGCAGAACCGATCAGGAAAGCCCCTCCATGAATGTAAATGGCCACAGCACTGTCGTTTTTCAGCACAGGCGGACTGATAACCAATATGGGGACATTGGAGATGGTGTCTACAGAAACATGTAGATCCAGATCTTGAGCAAGGCTTGTAAACAATGGGCCATCGGATGCCGCCAGTTTTTCGCGGACCATCATTGTCAATTTCTCGGTAAATGGAATCACAGGTACCCTGGTGGCCTTATGTTCCTTAATGAAACCAGTTGCTTGGCCACTTATGGTCTTAGACTGCTTATGAGTGATGGAGCAGGACGCAAAGAACGTCAGTAGGAAGAGAGCGGTGCTTAGTGGAAGATGTTTCAATATACAATGCTGTTGCAGAAAGCGAACGTAGGAATAATTGTGTGCGTAATTGCTTAGGTGCTTCGAGTGTTGGCAGAAACCACCAAGGCTTGCGTACTATTTCGAGCCCCTATTTTTATAGTAGTGGTGTGCTGCCATTTTCTTTCAATGTTTCACAATGAGTTTAGTTGCATTTCCGCTGTCAGCCCGAATGAAGTATATACCATTTGCCAAAACAGAAACGTCAATTTCAACCTGTCCGTTTTTAACTGTCACCGATGAAAGGTTTCTGCCAGAAAGGTCTGTCAAATGGATGTGATTGCTGATAGTCTGAACCATGACTGATTGACCCGCAGGGTTTGGATAGATGGTCGGTGCGGTTTTTTCGATTTCTTCCACGCTTGTGTAAACATTTAGCACAGAACAGTCCTGCCCAAATGAAATTTCATTGTCATTATAACATGTCAGGTTGTATGGGCTGCCACCGTCCGCGAACGGAGCGTTAAGAGTGCAGAACTCATGTACAGATAGAAAGCTTATTTGCTTACTTCCTAGCCGTTCAAATATGGTGTCCGTTTCCAGCATTTGGTCGGCAGAAGAACCTGAATAATTCACTTTCAAGTAATACAGTTCTTGACCTTGATAAACTATATGTCCAGTATCAAGAACATTGACGGTTATCAACGAGTCACAGTTGTAAGACCAACTACCTCCGTCCAAATAAAACTGAGGAATTGTCCAACTTTCGCCAGGCAATGCGCCAAAATCATAAAGCGTATCAATCTGGTCGTTGTATGAGTTCAAATGATGGGCATAAAGAACGCTGTCTTCTTCAAAGAATGCCATGTCGGTAAGAACCGATGTTGTGTCAAAATATGCTGAGTCGAAAGAATTTGTCCCACCGAGGTAAGAAACGGAGTAGTCGTGGTATCGAGTATAAAGATTTCCGTCAATAAGCGTGTCGCTGTCAATAGTCAGCTGCTTGAAACCAAGATAGTTTCCCGAAAAGAAAGCTGTCCAATGGAAAGTGTACTGAGCGTCAGGTTTATTCCAAAACTGTCCAAATGTGGTGACCGTTGAAAGTGTCAGAAAACTGATGATTAAAAATCGTCTCATGGGTCGGCTTTTTATGGCAGGTGTTGTGTATGGTTTTTTTCAATCAATTCGTATTCTTCTACTGGTAATGTCTTCGTCAAATTTGACCTTAAAACTCTTTATTCGGTCAGCGTTCATGACGCCATTTTCGTCAAAAACCCTTTGTTCTAATAGGAATTTGATGTTATTCTGCCACAGATTATAACTGGAAATTTCGGCTTTGATATCTTCTTTAAGGAAGGTGTAAATGGTATAGTCGTCATCGCGATAATCTGGTCCGGGCGTGCCACCGTGATCTTGTTTGATCATTATCAATTCTTCATCTGTTTCTAAACTGAACAGACTTATCCATCCTGGGTGGTTGCCTTTCTCAAACCTGAACAATTCACGACCATCAATTAGCACCTTGTCGTTCTTCAGTTTTATTTTTTGTGCTGATGAGGTAGCTGAATAAGTAACCAAGAAGATTAGAAAGACAAGTGTTTTAAGTACGGTTTTCATAGTAGTAGTACGTTTAAATTGCTGGTATTAGTTTTTGTTTTTTCTATTTCAGTTGTGAGCAGATTCTGTCGAATCAACCATGTTTCAATTTCCTTTACCAGCCAGTCAGCACAATCGTCACCGCCAAAGCTGATTCGCCAGCCGCTATTTCGCTGTATTGTCAGGAAACCGCCAGCAAAGGGTGACATGCTTGGATTTAACGTCAATCTGTTGTCTGACTTTCCATGAAAAATCAAACAAGCGCCTTGTTTTGAAACATGGTTGTATCGAAACCGTCTTCTAATGGGATATAAATACCAATTCTGAACTATTACATCTGTTGAAGTCAGTTCAATTCTGTCTGTTGTGAAATGGTACAGCAGAAAAAGCAGACCTACGAAAACTGCTATCACTATGATCAGCATGCTTGATCCCCATAGAAGGAATGCAGGTATTGGTCCTAATGTTACGACTGCCCCAATAATGAAATTGAATGTCCAGGTCGGATGAGAACGAATGCTAAACTTTTGGTCATCGTTCTGCTCAACTATTACCTTTTCAAGGTCTACCATATTGCTACTTTGCTGAGCATTTTCAAATTAACCCCAACGGTTTCCGCTAAAGATAATGCGTTAGAATCTGCCGTCCGTTACCTCCTTTGTCGGTGAGCTCCCTTCGGTCGGTTCGCCATGCGCAGACAGCGCAGAACGAAACTGAGACTGACTGACGTACGGTCGCACGCATTAGGTTTAGTGGGTGTTGTAGGTAGTTTATTCCTCAAGATGTCGCCTCTTTAAATTCCAAGTTTGAGTTCCATTGATTGTGTCGTGAATAACGATTCTTACAATTCCAACCGTTTCTGAAAAGTAGAAATCGGTGTCGTATTCAAATTCGCTCTGATACTGGAAGTCTGCTTGTACGCTCATTTTTTGAACGTTATAGAACACCTCATTCAGTATGAGTAGATTGTCAATTTGTTCACCAACTAGAAGTCCATTGAAAAAGTAACCTTCTTCTTGATTCACTAAGAAGATTGGCTGTCCGTCCTGTCCCCATTCTCCGCCTCCATTGTACTTGATGGAGTTAAATATCAGATAATGATTGAACACGGTTCCTTGCGTAACATTTTCATATGTCAGACTGACATATTGATTAAGGTCGCAGGCATTTTTCGGGCAATTACTTGTGAATCCAGAATCGCAGTGGGCAAGTACGACACTATCCATATTCATTGATTGATCTTGATAAATCCAATATGAACCTTCGTTAAAGACGAAGTTCTGTTTGAACGATTCATCTAAGTAAGAGTAGTCGGCCTGACGAGTGGGGTCATCCTTACTGCAAGAGTTTAGTGTCAGAACAAACAGTATAACCAGAAATATGCGAGTTGAGCTCATTTTAAATTACTTACAACGTTTTACAACTATGAAAATAGGGCTTTAATACCTGCGTCCTTTCGCCCGAAACTGAAAACTGCAAACCGAGATGAACTTGCGGCAAGCACTTCACGCCCTGTTTTTATAGTTGGTGTTGTGTGTAGTTTTTATTTCGTTCCACAAATATTTACATGCGTGAGCCTCTGTTTGAAATTCTAGACAACTAGTTTTACCGCCTCTCTCAGAATAGTAGGTTTCCCAAGCGCCAGTTTCCAATTGTCTGATGCAATATGCTTCATTAGGATATTCCTTATCAAACTCCACAACATTTGGGTTAATACCGTTATCAGTCATTAGCTTTCTAAGGTCATTGATTGTGTTGAGTGTGGGTTTTAGTTTTTCTTCCAACTCACAAAAAATTGTCCGAAGGTTGGACTTGTCGGTCATTGAGAAGATTTCCAATAAATAACTGACACTTTCCGCTTTCCAAGCATATTTCAGAACGTCTTTATTGTATCGTTTCAAGAGTTTTGTAAGATTGGATTTGGTAGTGTCGCCATCGATTTCTTCTTCCAGCACAACAAGAAAGTCGTTTAGAGATTGAATTGAAATTGTCCAGTCACGTTGGGCATCAAGGATTTTCTCGGCAATTTGTTTGTCAGTTTCGTCAACGATTTGGCCATCATAAAACTTGTCATAGAGTTCGTCAAACGTCAGAAAGGGAATTTCATTCGTGTCCAAGTACTCTTGAACCGATTTGTACAATTTTGGCTTGCGTTTCCAGAAGCACATGAGCTGATTTCAAATTAACTATAACATTTCGTCCTACGTTAGAAACTGCTAAATTTTCAAGTTAGAGCCGCGCTTTCAGATGGCTTTAAAAATTACACACAACGGTTACAACTATGAAAATAGGGCTTTAATACCTGCGTCCTTTCGCCCGGAACCGAAAACTGCAAACCGTGATGAACTTGCGGCAAACACTTCACGCCCTATTTTGATAGCAGATGTTGTGGTTAGTTGTTTTTTCCAAATGCGCTAACCTTTACTGATTCAGATTTTCGCCTTGCTGTTTTATAGATGTTCTTGTCAAATTTTTCAAAGATGATTTCATTCATTTTCGCATTATAGCAAAGAATGTAATCGGACAAGTCGCAACCGACATGTTGCGTTTCTATACCGTATTCGGTATTGAGAACATGCTGGTAGCGGTAGTCAATTCCATCACCTGTCAGGAACTGTTTCAGAGTACCATTTTCAATGTCAGAACGCGCGTCAGTTTCCCCTGATTCGCAGCCGTACTTGCTGAAAACGTTATTGTCCTGAGCATTTGAATTTAACGCTCCGAGCAACAAAATTACTGTCGTCAATGTCAAAGCGTGATGTCTCATATTACAATTAACCACAACGTTTCTCAGCTATGAAAAATAGGGTTTTAACTGCTTCGCCCTGTCCCACAGGACAGGAGTGAACAGATAAACCCGAACCCTGCGTAACTGATGAGCCCCTATTTGACATAGCTGGTGTTGTGGTTAGTGTTTGATTTTTTGTTTCCAGTTTCTTTTTTCGACCGCACGGACGTTTTGGCAATTCTTTAAGCTGTCGAGATAGTGGATTAGGTCTTGGAGTTCTTGGTCAGCGCCTTGTCCCTTGAACTCTTCAACATAAATAGCGTTTCCGTAGTTTTCTTGCGATTTATGCGGACTATCGTCAATGATTAGGATTTGCTCCAAGTTGTAACCCAGTTTCTTTAGCTTCTTTAAGCGCTTTAAATAATAATGATGGTCCAACAGGTCAACATTCAAATCGCCTTCACTGTCAAAAGTTTCTGGTTTCTTAAAGGTTGCTTGTTTTCGAGACCAACAGAATTTTGCTTCTCTAGTTAGATTCAAACGTTCGGTTATTTCTTCAACATACGTGTCTGATGCTGAAGACCAAATCGCCATGTCAAAATTGGTTGTCACATAGCGGATGAATTCTTCAAGGAACGGTCGTTTATAAACGAAGTAGTCACCCATTTTGAAATCTTCCTCATTTTCAAGTCGACTCCGAGTAGCGTAAACCAACGTTTCGTCAATGTCCAAAACCAGCAATATGGGCGACTTCTCTAGCGTCATTTTACATTAACCACAACGGTTTTTGCTATGAAAAGCAGGGTTTAGACAGCTTCGACCTTTCACCTGAAAGTGAGTTTGAAGAAACTGCTGAAGCTGCGTGACGCACTCTCACCCTGTTTTTCATAGCAATTGTTGTGGTGTCGTTGTTTTATTCTTTTAATATTCTGAATGTCTCTCGTCTTCCGTCAACGTTAGTTACGAAAAGAAGATAAAGTCCAGAATTAAGTTCACTAATTGTCAAGTGATGGAGTTGTCCGAAGAAAACGCTACTATCCACAAGTTTTCCAACCGCGTCATACAATTCAAAACTGTAGTCGTCAGCGACCTCTGTTTGAATACTGATTTTGTCAAAAGCTGGATTAGGGAAAATTGAAATTTGACTGTCCTTGTCGTTGCCTGAGAGACCAACTGTCAATAGACTGATAGAATCGGAAAATGCTTGACATCCATTGTTGTCTGTGAGCAGAATGTAGTAATAACCGTTCTGTGTCGGGGTGTAGGTTTGATTGGTTTCGCCAGTAAGGACTGCTCCTTCAAAGTACCATTGATTTCCATTTGGCACGTCAGATTCAAGAGTAGTTCCATTAAGAGATATTTCAGGAGCAACAGGCAATGGGTTTACAACAACAGTAGTTTCCAATGATGTCGCACTACAGCCAAAGGAATTTTCTACAGTTAAGTAATAGTCGTCTGCGGAACTAACATAAATTGACTGCGTAGTTTCTCCATTCGGAAACCACAAATATTCCGTTTCTACAGATGCGGTAAGCAATATCGAATCACCTTCGCATATCGTTGTTGAACCGCTGGCAGAAATTGTTGGGACAACGGGTAGAGCATTGACGATTACTTCAACGTCTGAACTTGTAGCCTCGCATCCGTTTCCGTCCGATACAGTTACAGAATAGATGTCAGAATCTGTGACAGTTATGCTTTGCGAGCTTAAACCGATAGACCATGAGTAATTATCGCCAATACTTGAAGTGAGAATAACAGAATCTCCATCACAGAAAACAGTAGGTCCACTGCTTGAAATTGTTGGGGTTGGTGGCAAATCATTCACTAGAACAACTGCCGTGTCCGATGTTGCAGAACATCCATTTCCATCAACCACGGTCACAGAATATTCTCCAGAATTGAGTGCGGTTATTGTTTGAGTTGTAGCACCATTCGACCACAAGTAGTCAGCTGAAATACTTGACGATATTATCACAGAATCGCCTTGACAAAATGTCAACGAACCGCTTAAATCCAATACTGGACTTGGTAATGGATGAGCAACAATCATGGTTTCCGAAGATGTTGACGAACAACCGTTTGCGTCCGTCACGACAATCGAATAATCACCAGAAGATTGGACGGTGATTGACTGATTTGTGCTAGCATTTGACCAGAGGTAGGAATCCGCTGAAGATGAAGTAAGAATAACCGAATCTCCTTGACAGAATATACTTGCACCGCTAAGTGAGATACTGGGTTCTGGTGGATTCGGATTAACCGTAACGACTAATGGCTGTGATGATGCCGTACAACCGTTTTCATCTGTGACGGTTACAAAATAAGAACCCGCTTCATAAACAGCAACGGACTGAGATTCTTGATTTTCATAAGACCACAAATTACCAGTCGTGCTGCTCGATGTTAAAACAACGCTATCTCCTTCGCAAAACGTAGTTGATCCAGTAATTGCTACGGTAGGAGTAACAGGCATACAGGTATTGTACTTCCACACTTGACTGATGCCGTTACCAGCGTATATATAGTTGTCAGCAGCAGCCAGTGACCTAATACTTGTGTTCGTGAACCCTGTATTAAAAGCACTCCAATTATCCCCGTTATCACTGGACACATACACCCCACCACTGCCAATTGCGGCATAAATTATTCCATTGGAGATTACCATCGAATAAACCGAAAGATTAAGTGTATTGAGGTCAACCCAATTACTACCATTGTCTGTGGATCTATATACGCCACCATCAGTCCCAGCGAAAACAGTACTTCCATCCGTAACTAATGAAAGGATATGGTCATTATTGTCAAAAACATTCCCAACCCAAGACCAAGAACTACCATTGTTTGTCGAATGATAAAGTCCAGCTCCATCTGTCCCCGCAAAGACATGACTTCCATTAGTGGCAAGGGATAAAATCGTAGAATTCGTTGGAATTGACAACTGTGACCATGAAGAACCGTTATTCGTGGTTTTCCAAACACCAGGATTTGAACCAGCATATAAACCACTACCATTCTTGGCAAATGAAGATATTGTAGGGTCAGTTGGAAGTCCATTGTTGACAGCTACCCAGCTACTTCCTGTGTCACTTGATAGGGCGACACCGTCATCAATCCCAACCGTTGCACCGTCATTTACACCTGCGAACACATTGGAACCGATATTAATAAAGGCATGGATGTCGGCAGATGGAAACATTCCGTTATTGGCGGTATTCCAAGTGCTTCCTGTGTCTGTCGATAAATAGATGCCATCGTTAGTTCCAGCATAAATATTCTGACCATCAACGAGCAAGCATTGAACACCGCTAACTTCAAAGTCTGAAATCTGCTGCCACTGTGCTACTGAGGTAGATATTGATAGACTGCAAATTATAGTCACAAATAGGTCTTTCATTTTTCTGATTTAGTATGGCGTTCTACGACAATAGAATTTCGATTGTTTTGACAAAGTCATTATCCGAGGTTTCTTTCTTTGTTTTATTGATTAGGTCGGGTAGACAACTTCTCATCAAGCTTTCAAGTTTGCCAATCTTATCAAACTCGGCATTAAAGTTTACCAGTACCAACTTTAAGTTATCATACGCCATTCTTGCTTCATATTCAAAAGTGTCAGAAGTGTTGCCTTGAGTGTAAGGGAATTCCTTGTGTTTGAGTAGGGAATTGAACCATGCAAATTTTCTCGGGTCAAAATGACAGCTTATTCTTTCTGTGAAACTTTTGCTGGAAGCTTTACCGACATAAACCATTTTGTCAGAATTGCCCTTAAAAAAGTAAATCCCAGTACCGTGATATATTATTTCATCTGTTTCTGAATCGATAATCAAGTCTTTCATCAAAAACTCATTAAGTTTTTTTCCTGTGTTCTTCTTCCTGATTTCGTCACAGAATGAGGCAAGTGTCATTGACTTAATTTCTGAATACTGAAAGACATATTTCATAAGGTTTATTCTGTCAAGGAGAAGTTGTCCGTGGATGTAATTGCAACACCGTCAGATAAGGGAAACTCTTTAATTGGTCATAGTGTAAGTCCGTACAACATCTGCGGTTTAGATTTCACGTTTCAGGTTGTTTTCACAATGCACCACAACGGTTACTGCTATGAAAATAGGGCTTTAACACCTTCGACCTTTCACCCGCAACCGAACTTGGTAGAAACAACCGAGACTTGCGTACCTGTCGTCACGCCCTATTTTGATAGCAGTTGTTGTGCAATCGGCTTTTCTTTTCATTCCTGCTGTCATAGGTTTTTCATGAAGTCGGCTTCTGATAAGATTTCAAGTTCCGACCCCTTTTCAATTAGCGTAATGGCTTTGGCTTGTTTACTGCTCATTCCGTCTTCGCCAACGACACGGTAATCTTGTTGTCCAACGACTAAGAAGTCCGTGCTTTTCGTGACACCTTTTCCGATGATGCCCCCGATGTCAGCAATTGCTTGTTGAGCTTCAGACCTAACCATAGATGAAAGTGCTCCTGTAAAAACAACGGTTCTTCCATAAAAGATACTGTCAGTATTGTGCTTAGATGGATCGCCAACTATGCTGTCGAGGTCTTTCGGCTTGTACGTTCGTTTAGTTTGAGACGGCTGATAACCACCGCTGTAAAGTTGTCCAACAGTTGTTTTTAGTTTTTCTGGGAAATCGTCAATTGAAGAAACTCCAGCAGCCTCGAATGCTTTCAAAGCAAGTTCGGCAGTTGCTCTGCTGTCAGAGCCTGCGCGGTGATGTTTGAATTCGATTTGGTTTAAGCGACAAAGTGATTTCAAGTCATAAGCGGGCAGTCCTTGCCAAACCTTCTTTGAGAAAATATAACTGCACGAGTAATTCAATGTCGGGAATGGTAAACTATATGCTTCAAGAGTTCTACGAAGCACACTCATGTCGAAACCTGCGTTGTGGGCAATTAGAAATTTGTTTTCTACGAGCGGTTTTATTTCCGACCACAGTTCATTGAATTCAGGCTTGTCCGCTACATGTTCAGGACGAATACCATGAATGAGTATGTTGAAGTAATCGAATTCGGGATAGATTGGTTTGATTAACCATGATTTCGTTTCCACAATTTGTCCAGATTGAACAAATGTCAACCCTATTTCACAGGGGCTGTCGCGTTGAGCTGTCGCGGTTTCAAAGTCTATTGTAATGAAGTCCATTGGTAAGTTTCAGGTTGGTACTGAGTGTCATTAAGCTGTTGCACAACGGTTTCCGCTAAAGATAATGCGTTAGAAACTGCCGTCCTTTCGCCATGCACGGACAGCGCAGAACGAAACTGTGACTGACTGACGTACAGTCGCACGCATTAGGTTTAGTGGTTGTTGTGTGTAGTTATTTCTTTTCAAATTCCGATTTCGCTATCTGATTTCCATGTTCGTCCCAATAGATTGTGTCGCAACATTTACTCGAAAACATTTTGAGCGAACCGTTCTTGTAGTATTCAGTTCTGTGGAGGAAGCTGCCGTAAATGTCTTCCTTGAAATTCTCAGCATTTATTTTTCCAGTCGGGTAGAATTCAAGTTCAATTCTATTTGCGTCATTCAGTTCGTCTGCATTGAATACGACCAGTCTTAGTTTGCCTGTCTCATACCAGTTCTTGAATGATACGTTGTAATACATGCCTTCCATTTTCTTGTCGTCATGGTTATAAACAGTAATTGTCGTGTCCCACCTGTTGAATTCCTCATAAATTTTTATGCCGTCTTTATTCCAAAATTCCTTTTTAAAGTACAATCCCTTTTCAGGGTAAGAGTAGCTGGCGGCTATCTGCGACTTTTCAGTGTCGTAATAAATTTTGGTTGTCGATAAGCACTTGACAAATGCGTCAAAGTTTTTCAGGGTGAAAACGGTGTCGGCCTTGATTGAACTTGAAGTTGTCGAATTAGGCAAGAACATTTTTACAAATGCTGTGTCAGAAACCGTAAAACTCGTCTCTTGAGCGGAAGACCTGTCCTGAATGAACAATATGGCAAGAATGAGGAGGAGTTGCTTCACGGTTTTATAATTACACACAACGGTTTCCGCTAAAGATAATGCGTTGGAAACTGCCGTCCTTTCGCCATGCACGGACAGCGCAGAACAAAACTGAGTATGACTGACGTACTGTCCAAGCATTAGATTTTAGCGGTTGTTGTGTGTTCGTGCTTTTATTTTATTTCCCAGTTTTCAAGTACGTAACTCCCAAACAGGCCCTCCCTGCATTCAATATTAAAAATGCCAATCGGTCGTCCGTCTATAGGTTTTCTGTCTAATAGCTTATAGACCTCCTTACTTCCAGAGAACGTTTCGAGCTGTCCATTGAATTCATAACGTATTGATGCCCAACTTCTGCTCGTGCCTTTAAGGACATCCAATATTTCCAAGTCATACGTTTCAAGCGGGTTTTGTTCAGAGTAAGCCTTATTTACAAAGCAAAATGGCAATAGAATGAAACCGTTCAGAATAAGAGAAAATCCAATCGTGTATTTGATTGCATTCAAGGTCACGACCAGTTTTTCCTTTCGTACATCTTTCACGTTAAACAGCAGAAATTTTCTACGTGTCAGAATTACAAGTAAAAGTCCCGCAATTATTGGAAAGTAGTAGATGAGAAAAGCTGGTTCGTTAAGAATGTCCTTGCCGTAAAAGCGATTGTTTATTACCATAAAAATGCCGCTGATAATCAACAGATACCAAAGTGGTTTCTCATTTTTTTCAACGTTCATGGCTTCACTTTACTAAAGAGCTTTCGGTACGCGTTCAGCATGACACACAACGGTTACAACTATGAAAATAGGGCTTTAATACCTGCGTCCTTTCGCCCGAAACCGAAAACTGCAAACTGTGATGAACTTGCGGCAAACACTTCACGCCCTGTTTTTATAGTTGATGTTGTGGTTAGTACTTTAATATTTTCTTCGTCAATGTCGTGTCGCCAAGAAAAACCGTGACGAAATAAACACCGTCTTTCAATTGCCTTATGTCCACAGATTGATTGCTGGATTGCAGTAAACCTGACCGGACTTCCTTTCCAAGAATGTCGCGCACGTAAAACTGTCCAGCGTTGACCTGCTGCTGGCGAATAAAAATTTGACTTGATGAAGGATTTGGATAGATGTCAAACCCAACCATTTCAGCGTTTTCAATGTCAAGAATGATGTTAACCAAACAAGCGTCATGAAACTCGCTTTCCCAGTATAATATGCCGTCTTCGTGCGAACAGGTTAAGTATAAACTTTCTGGAAATTCCGTACTGAAAACCCTTGGCTTGTGAGGGAAAAGTGGCCCGTGCCAACTACCAATTCCTTCAATCCAAATTTCATAGAAATTTGTGAAAGCATTTGGCCCTTCTGGTTCGTCAAATGATAGTCGCTTATACATTTCGCCATTGATTTCAACGCTGTCAACTTCAATAATATCTATGTATTCCGTCTCAAACCCGAAGTCAAATAAGAAGCTGTCGCCAAGTGCGAGATTGAAATTATAGATAGTGTCTGTTGTACTAGCTGTATCCTGAAAGACTACAAAACCGTCTGACGAATTGATAAGTCCTTCATATTCCAAGTTTGCGGAAAATGAACTGTCAGGCGTAGAGTACATTTTTAGCCAAGTTTCGCCACCGATTATAGTATCTCCTTGAAAACCGTAAACGGTTGTCACGGTTTCAATAAAGCTCGGATTTTGCGGGTTGCCATTTCCGTAAGATTCGGCTACAAACCACCTTGAACTTTCATTTTCAAAGTGGTTTGCCGTCTGAGCAAACAGAAAAAATGGGCAAACGATGCAAATTAGAGTTAAGGTTTGTTTCATGCTCTTTAGTATTAACCACAAC
>JAIPBM010000017.1 GCA_021739695.1 Flavobacteriales bacterium
ATGTCATGAATCGCAAGGTCTTTGATCTTTACTTTTCGCAATCGGTGGCAGTTTTCCACCAGCGATGTCGGATAGTCTTTCAGGTCTGTCCAGTAGTTGTTTTCTAATTCCTGAATGCTTGAGTTCAGCACGTCCATGTCCCTCGGGTTTTCACTTGCACACAACGGGTTACTGCTATGAAAATAGGGCTTTAATTCCTTCGTCCTTTCGCCCGAAACCGAACTTGGTAGAAAACATTAAAGCTTGCGTACCTGTCGTCACGCCCTATTTACATAGCAGATGTTGTGTGTAGTAATTTTATAATTCCTTGACAGGACTTTCAAATGTTATGGGTTCCGTCCAGTTTTCATCCTTGTATCCATTTATGTCAACCAGTCTGAACTGAATTTGATATTGATGTCCAAGGTCATAGTTAAATGACCCGCTGCATCCATCGTTTCCCACCGATAAAGTGTCTCCCTCTAGAGGCAAATAGTAACTGTATGCGATTGCATCGGTCAAGTCAAGGAGTTTGGTTTCAACTAGGGTTTCTATTGAAGTTTCGACTAGGGTTGTAAACGTTGCGTAAGTACCTCTTATGGAACCATTAAATTCACTTTCAGTGTTTTTTAGGTGTGGCATGGCTTTCCATTTGGGATATGCCACTTGATTCATTTGGACAACTTTCCATTTGCCAACTTCCCCTTTTCGATTTTGCCAAATCATTCTTTCCTCAGCTTCCGAAAGGTTCATTATACGAAGTTCGTAAGTCTGTCCGGGGAATAGACTATGCTCTGGAATCAGCACGGTTTGCGTTCTTGTTGAGTTGCCTTTTCGCACTTCCTTCACTAACATTTTAACTGTGTGTCCGATACTTTCCAGATAGACTGGGTATTTCTCGTCTAGTGACAATACTATCTTCTCAGTGACACCTGAACCTTCAACAATAATCCACGAATTCGGATTAATGTTGTCTCCTTCAGGTAATATTTTCAAACCATATGGTCCGCAACCTTTCATGGCGTAAACCCCCGTCACGAAAAAGGAGAAAACAAGTACTAAAGTTAGCTTTCTAAAGTGCGGTTTCATGATGCGCCAATTATTACACACAACGGTTTCCGCTAAAGATAATGCGTTAGAAACTGCCGTCCTTTCGCCATGCACAAACAGCACAGAACGAAACTGAGACTGACTGACGTACGGTCGCACGCATTAGGTTTAGTGGTTGTTGTAGGTAGTTGTTTCACTCCAGACGAAATCTAAACAGAGCATACTTGAACGTCTTAGGTTCGTATACACAGCCGTTACATGTCCAAATTACTTCTTCACTATTCAATACGTTTCTCACTTGCACGATTTGGTTTTCCGTCAGGACTGCTCCTTTTTTTTGTAAGCGAACAAATGCTTCGGCCGCGTAAGCCCTTTTCTCTAATAATGTATCTGTCAGCCATTCTTCGACTAGGTCAAGATTGCCGTATTCAATAAGACGCTCTATTGACCCGCGCAGGTCAGGTTCTTCCCCAATCATTCCACAATGACTTCCGTACGCCACGTCAACCATCGTTTCAAGTTCATGTTCAGAGTAGAATTTGACTTGACCAAATGTTGTTGTCGCAACCAATATGAATGATAATATGATGAGGGTCTGCGTCATTTACAATTACCTACAACGGTGCGCCTAAAAGTATTGCGTTTTGAAACTACTGAGTTTTCGAGATACGGTAACGCAGCAGAACGAAACTGAGACTGACTGACGTACCGTCCCACGCAATAGTTTTAGGCATTGTTGTGTGTAGTTGTTTCATTTTTCATTCGATCGGCTTCCCATTCCTATCCCAATTTTCCACAAGTAGATTGCCGTCCACATAGATTACCCTTGACTTAGGTGTCCCATTTTCATAGAATACTCTCGTTCTGTAGTCATAATCTAAACTGAGAACCTCATTAGACAAGGTTTTCCAAATGTTATCTTCCGCCAAATACACTTGTTGATTTTCAAAGTAGCATTCGGTCACTTTCACCGAGTCTTCAGAAACAAGTTCGTAGCCACAACTAATTGGAAAGCCGCTTTCCGTCCAGCTAATGTTGGATTGCACACCGTTTTCAAACCAGCTTTCCATCAAAGTGCCTGTAGAATCGACTATACTACTTACTCTTTTGTTACCGTTACGGTAATAAAAAATCAAACTTGTATGATTGCCATTACTCCAAGATATAGACCTCAGGCTTCCATCCTCAAAGGTGTCACGAATTGTGTCCGTCTGAGAGTGAACCATTGTAAATTGACAGAGGGTCAATATGAGTAGCAGCCACTTCATTTTCCAATTACACACAACAATTGGCTATGATAAATTAAACTCCTCCAATTACCTATAGCCCTTTTTGCCCAAGCACGATTTCTTTTTATAGCCCTCCAAATTGGCGTGCTATGCGTAATTCTTACTCTAAGCCCAGTTGTTTTTATATCAACCAATATTACAAACTCCTCCTGTCATTTTCAACAACGCGTTTTAAACACTTTTCAACAACTGTTACCCAAACCCACTCCCCAAAAACCAAAACCCGTTCTCCCTCCTTCCTTTCGGGTTTACGGAAAGGACAAGCGGATATGGAAAAACGTCTCGGGAGAATGGAAAAATGAAAAAGGAATCTTCGGAAACGATACGGGAAGATGGAAAAACGATAAAGGAGAATGGAAGAATGAAAAGGGGATCTTCGGAAAGGAAAAAGGAAGATGGAAAAACCAAAAGGGAGTATGGAAAAGCAAAAAGGGAGTATGGAAAAATGATAATGGAGTGTGGAAAAATGAAAAAGGGAGACGTTTTTAGTGCCTTGTTGCTTGATTGAAATGAAATTTTTCTCGCTGATTTTCAATTACTTACATGAATCAGGCTATTTTTTTTCATCCCTCGCACAATATTTTATCTCGCCCCTAAGTTTTTAAAACATCACAACGGTGGTTCAACACCAAACCAAAGTATAAGACAACATAGTAGCGGCCTTTTGAACGCGGCCAAAGCGCATTAAACTTTTTAGTTATGCGAATAGTTGTTTTAAAGTGGGACAAATTTTCTGTCCAAGACAAAATCAAGAAAGTACGATTCGTTGTACAGAAGATGACCGAGAACGCGGCCATCTTTGACACTCCTGACCCACCCTTAACGGTATTGAGCGCGCAGGCCGATATGCTAGAAGCTTCGGAAGCGGCAACAGCTGATGGTGGCAAGGATCGGACACTAAAGCGCGACATGGACCTTACCAAAATGGTAGAAATGATGGACCTACAGGTGCTTTATGTACAGACCGTTACCCATGGCGACCGCGAAATGACCAGCTTGGCAGGTATGGACACTAAGAGTGATGGCAGCAAATGGCCCATTCCAAAAGCTCCTGCGGGTTTTATAGCCAAGCCTGGCGAATTTGAAGGTTCAGTATACATGAAGTGTAATGGAACGCTATACAAAAAGCGCTACGTATTTCAGATGTTTGTGGAGACCAAGGATAACCTTGGCGAATGGAAAGACATCAAAACACAAGGCAAGAACATCTACCTACACAGGAATTTAGAGCGCGGGCGTATCTATCGTTTTCGGGTGTATGCTGGCAACTCGGCTGGCGATGGCCCTGTAAGCACAGAGGCAACGAGCGCTGCACGTTAAATAGAAAAGTGTGATAGCGTAGCGACACTGGTCCCTACGTAAAACCCCGGGGTTAAGTCTTATCGCCTCGGGGTTTTGAATTTCTATAAGGGCCGTTTAGTACATGGTGCCTCTCTCCTACTTGATGTGCCATGCTGTAGTGCATTCTTCTTGCCTAAAACCTTATGACAAACGACTTTATGGAGCCATTCAAAACCCTGATTTTGAAAGCACGCGCCACATTTTGGCTTCTGTTTTTCATTCCCTCCTTTATTAGCTCTTATTATGGGATTGAAGGTAGTTTCACATGAAAGAGATCATCAAGCAAAAGCACTACCCTCGAAATGCCATTCATTCGGTTCAAGTGTTCGACATGCACTCATTGAATTATTTGCGAAGAACGATTATCGATTAACGAACTGCGATTGTTGCCCAAATCGTTAATCGCAGTTCGTCAATCGTTTTTCGCTAATCAAAACTGTTAGTGATTGCCATCATCTACATAACATGCGAAATGTGAGACCCTTCCTTGCGTTCCAGAGCAACAAATTGTAACGTTTCTATACGCAACTGTTGCACCACACTCTTGTTAATTGTAATATTGCGATGAATTAAAAATGGGACTATCTAAAACAGAAATATTCGCTGAACGCGAAAATCTGATTGCCAGTTTTGCGAAAGCATTCGGACACCCGGCCCGAGTGGCCATTCTTCAGTACCTCATCAATCAGCAAAGCTGCGTATGTGGCGATATCGTAAACGAGATTGGCCTTGCACAAGCCACCGTATCGCAGCATCTGAAAGAATTGAAAAATATTGGCCTCATAACCGGAAGTATTGAAGGTGCTAGTGTCTGTTATTGCATTGACCCTGTAAAGTGGAACGAAATGAAAAGCGTTTTCACTGGTTTTCTGTCTCAGGATATTTCCTGTAAGGACAGTTGCTGTTAAAATTTTTTGAAATAAATCATCGTAATATTACAATTAACAAGAATAATCTATTATGAAACTATCAGAAGTAAAAGAAGCATTGAACGGAATGAATGAGGTCGTTTTCCGTTTAGAAGATGGCACGCAAGTACCGGCACATTTTCATGTGACAGAAGTAGGAAGCGTTAAACGACACTTCATAGACTGTGGTGGAACAATCAGAAATGATGAGGCCGTAAATTTTCAACTGTGGACTGCCGCAGACTATGATCATCGATTGGCTGCCACCAAATTATTGAACATCATTGCTTTGTCTGAAGACAAATTAGGACTCTCAGATGCCGAAGTGAAAGTTGAATATCAGACCGAAACTATTGGTGTTTATGGTCTGGCATTCAGAGACAAGGCCTTTATCCTCACTAACACTCAAACAGACTGTCTGGCAAAGGATGCCTGCGGAATTCCGCAAGAAAAGAAAGCTACCGAACAAGCATGCTGCACACCAGGAGGTGGATGTTGCTGATATTAAATTGAAAAAGAAACAATCATGAAACTCTTGAACACTATCATCCTTACCCTACTTATTTCAAGCACCATTCAAGCACAAACAATGAAAATGGAAATGAGCAAAAACCTAGAGCGATATACTGCTGATCTGGTGGCAAACGCAAATACGATCAATCCAGAACGCCAAGAACAACTCAAAGAGCTGGCAACTGATCTTACATCTGTATTGAAAGAAACCGATAAGCACGATGTGATCTTTGTCTGTACTCATAATTCGCGCAGAAGTCATTTGGCCGATCTGTGGTTTCGTTTTGCGCTTATGTACTATGGAGTAAACGAATTAGGGTCATTCTCGGGCGGTACCGAAGCAACAGCATTCAATCCCAGAGCCATTGCAGCCATGAAGCGTGCAGGGTTTAAAACTTCCTATGATAAATCAGCCGAAAACCCGATTGTATCCATCAGTCCACTCACGTATCCCGTTTGGAACGTAAGATCAAAGGTGTATTCTGATGATGCGAACCCAAAATCTAACTTCACGGCCGTCATGGTTTGTTCTGATGCCGACCGAGCATGTCCTGTTGTAGATGGAGCCACACAGCGCTTTGCTATTCCATACAACGACCCGAAGCACTATGATGGCACACCTTCGGAGGAGCTGAAGTATGACGAGACCGTGAAACTGATCGGAACAGAAATGATGTTCCTTGTAGATCAGATCAAAAAGCAGATGATACTGCAAGGCAAATCTGCACAATAACAAAAACTTGTGTGGCGCATTTCAATAATAGCTCAACGTCTAGTCTAAAACTGACAATTCAAATTGATGTGCGCGTAACAGGCATGTTAGAAAACGAAGTGAGACTTAGAAGATGAGATTCAGTTTCATTCAATTCGTATCTTTACGAATCATATTAAAATCATCATGCCTACATCTAAACAGCAATTTACAGAGAGACAGGAATTGGTTTCCAAGTTTGCCAACGCTTTAGCAAACCCAGTTAGAGTGGCTATTTTGGAAATGCTTTCGAAGCAAGCCTGCTGTTTTCATGGCGATATGGCAGACGTACTTCCTATTGCTCCAAGCACGCTTTCGCAGCATTTAAAGGTTTTGAAAGAAGCAGGATTGATACAAGGAGAGATCAGTCCGCCCAAGACCAAGTACTGCATTAACCGAGAGAATTGGGCGCTTGCCAAAGGGGTGCTCATTGGATTTCTGGAGTAAGAGATCAATCTGTTCGTAATATTGCGAACAACCATTCTATTCGTATATTTGCGAATGATTCATTATTGAACTAAAATCAATTATCATGATCAGCATCAAAGTATTAGGAACTGGTTGCCCGAAGTGTAAAACCACTTACCATAATGTGATGGAGGCTTTAAAGCAAAGCAATCTAGAGGCTCAGGTAGAAAAGATTGAAGACATTGAAGAGATCTTGAAGTACAACGTAATGACCACTCCTGCCCTGTTGGTCAACGATGTAATTAAAGCAAAAGGCCGTGTGGCAGATGTTAGCGAAATCATTGCATTCCTGAAAGCTTCGTGAACTTCAGTCAGAGCTGTTCATAACCTGAACTAAAAACATGTTCGACTGGATACAGCACTTCGCAGATTGGCTGATTTACTCAGTCTTCCACATTGGTGCAGAAACCCATCTTGGTGTAGCACTGAACTTCTTTGTGTACGACACACTGAAAATCCTCATTCTACTTTTTCTCATCGTGTTTCTGATGGGTGTGGTAAACACCTACTTCCCCATTGAGAAACTGAAAGACTACCTCAACCGAAAGAAACTGTTCGGTCTAGAATACCTGTTCGCTTCCATATTCGGAGCTATTACTCCTTTCTGTTCGTGTTCGTCCGTGCCGCTTTTCATCGGTTTTGTACAAGGCGGCATCCCCTTGGGTGTCACCTTCGCTTTCCTTATCACCTCTCCTCTTGTGAATGAAGTGGCCATTGCCATGTTTCTGGGCATGTTTGGCCTGAAAGCAACCTTGATCTATGCGGGTTCGGGCATTGCTCTTGGCGCCCTAGGCGGATGGATACTCGGGAAATTCAATTTGGAACCCCTACTTACGGATTGGGTCAGGACCATCATGGCCAAAAAGCAAACATCCGATCAGCAGTATACCGAAGAGCCGTTGACCTTTATGCAACGGCTACCCGAAATTACCCGTGGCGCTTGGGATATTGTAAAGAGTGTATTGCTGTATGTGATCATCGGTATTGCCATTGGAGCTGCCATGCATGGTTTTGTTCCCGAACAGTTCTTTGCGGAGTATTTGGGAAGTGGCGCTTGGTGGACCGTTCCTTTGGCTGTTATTGTGGCTGTGCCCATGTATGCCAATGCAGCGGGAATTGTTCCTGTAATCCAAGTATTTGTAGCTAAAGGAGTGCCTTTAGGAACGGCCATTGCCTTTATGATGGCTACCGTAGGATTGTCCATTCCGGAAGCAACTTTACTTAAGAAGGTAATGACCATGAAGTTGGTTGCTATTTACTTCGGCATTGTCACCTTCTTCATCATTCTGTCGGGCTATTTATTCAATATGATACTATGACATTTGGTTCCAAATTGATTTAGAATGGCAGAATGAAATGTTCTCCCGAACTTCTGCAAGTTGCAGTTCCCCCTTTCAAAGGGGGTGTCGAGGTACGAGACGGGGGATTTACTTAAAGCATAAAACGCAATCATGAAAACCAAAACTCAACTCCTCTTAGAACTCTGGCTGGAGGCTCGCACGCGTTTCACCAACCAAATGACCTTGCTTAAAGCTGACGATTTGCAGAAGAAACTAGCACCATCACCCAACTCGGTCGGGTTTCTGATTCGGCACATGGGAGATGTGGAATTGCTTTTTGCCAAGAACGTATTTGGCGCTGCTGATGTGAAGGTTACTGCCAAAACCGTTATTGCCAATCATGATACAGGAGAATGGACAGACCTAGCGGAATTGAAAGCCTACGTTTCCGAGTCGTTTGAGAAACTGAAAGCCATTGTGGAAATACAATCAGAAGCAGATTGGGAAACGACCATTACCACCAAGGAATTTGGCACCAGAACAAAGGCCGAAGTATTCGGACGGATTGTTTCGCATACAGCCTATCACGCAGGGCAAATGGCCATCATCAATAAATATGGAACACACTAAAACTCAATTACAATGAAATCTACAAACGCATTATTCAGCACCCTTTTCAGCTTCATGCTGATCTTCACTTCATGTACCAGCGAAGCACAACAGACAGCCAATTTGGATGCAACTCCTGTTGCAACTGAGGTCATTCAGTTTCATTCGGAACACAGATGCATGACCTGCAATAAGATTGAAACACTCACTAAGGAAACCCTCAAGGCTTATCCTTCTATTCCGTTTTCGTTGGTGAATGTGGATGATGAGAAGAACGAAAAGAAGGCGGAGCAATTTCAGGCAACTGGAACAGCCTTATTTCTCTATGACGCCAAAACAGGCAAGATGCAAGAACTCACAGATTTTGCTTTTATGAATGCTGGAAATGAAGAGAAATTCAAAGCTGAATTGAAGAAGAAAATTGATGCCTTTCTGAAATAGATCACATGGATTGGCTCAACGAAATCGCTCAAAACAGCGAAGCGCCATTATTGGCTGCGTTTGCGCTTGGACTTCTTACAGCCATTTCGCCTTGTCCGTTGGCTACCAACATTACAGCCACCGCATACATTGCTAAGACCATTAGCAACAAAAAGAAAGTGCTGCTAAGCGGGTTTCTCTACACTTTGGGGCGGACGTTTTCCTATACCTTCATAGGTGCAATCATCTATTTTGGAGCGAGCAAGTTTCAAGTGGCCAAGTTGTTTCAGGGCAATGGCGAGAAATACATTGGCTTTGTGCTCATCTTCATCGGACTGATCATGCTTGATGTGATCAAATTGAGCTTCATTAAAACAGGCAATTTCACCGAAACCCTTTCCGAAAAGTTCAAAACCAAAGGGCTTTGGGGTTCCTTTCTCTTAGGTGCTTTATTCGCCTTGGCTTTTTGCCCTTACAGTGGTGCGCTGTTTTTTGCCATGCTTATTCCGCTTACGCTCTCTGCCGATGCTGGATTGGCCTTACCCGTTCTGTTCTCCATCGGCACGGGTCTGCCCGTCATCCTTTTCGCCTTCGTTATTGCCTTTAGCATGGAGAAACTCGGTTTGTATTTCAAGGCCATTACCAAGGTTGAAAAAGTAATGCGCGTGGTTGCTGGACTAACGTTTGTCCTTACAGGGTTGTATTACATCAATATTTACTTTCAGCTGGTTTGAACCCGAACACTTTGGACATCATATGTTATAGTTGTGTTGACTTGAAAATGAATTTAAATAAACCAGGTCACAACGCCACCAATAAAACGTTGGCTACTTCTAAGCCGCCAAAATCTCGGCCAGTTTCAGGTAGTCAGAATTCACCTTATCGTGATGTTTGATGGCCTCATTCTAAGAGACCTGAACGATCTGTTCTTCTACCTATTGATATTAAATGAGGCATCTTCCCTATTTTCGTTCATACGTTAAAAATGGATCCCCTTCAACTTATAAGGCAACGATTTCCGTACCTCAGCGATGAAGACCTCATGTCGGTTGGATCGCTCTTTCAGATGCGTAGGCTCGAACCGGGAGAATCCTTCATCAAAGCTGGCCGTGTAAACTACACAGGTGCCTTGGTAATAGAAGGTTTACTTCGGAATTACCATCACCTTCCTAATGGTGCTGAAAGAACTGTTCTCTTCACGGCAGAAGGTCAGACCGTAGGTGCCTATTCATCCATTATAAAGCACATGCCAGCGGTGGAGCATGTGGTTGCGCTGGAAACGACCATGCTGCTGACGATGGATATGCGCGAATTCAAAAAGATCATGGTTGCAAGCCCTAATCTGATGCAGGCATATGCTCAGATACTGGAAACCATGCTGCTTGAAGCCATAGAACGGATCGATCAGTTCGTACTCTTAAGCGCTGAACACCGATACCTTAGATTCAAAAAGGATTTTCCGGATTTGGAGCAGCGCATTCCTCAGAAACATCTGGCTTCTTATTTAGGTATTACCGCCATTTCCTTATCACGGATGCGAAACCGCATGGTAAAGCGGAAGTTAACCTAAGTTAATAGACCCACTTCAGGATTTCCTGCAATTTGGCCATGGAGGATGAATGGTCAGCAACAAGGTAGTTGCAACTTACCCATCCTCAATACTAATGAAACGCACCATCCTCTACTTAGCATCCTTCCTGTGGTTGCATGTGCAGGCTTCTTCTCCTGTAGACAGCCTCTATTCTGAACTCAAAGATGCACACATCGACACGATTCAACTGCAATTGTTGAATAGACTTTGCGCGATGGAACGAGACCGAGGCAATTTCGACCTTTCAGACAGTCTGGCAAGCGAGGCGCTTCAGCGGGCCGTGGCCATTCATTCGTTAAAATGGGAAGCTGAAGCCCGTATCAATCAAGGTAATACCACACAGAAAAGAGGCAATTTTCATGCAGTCTTGCGTAGCAGAGACGAACTCAGGCAACTGGTGACACGCGCAAACGACCACCGACTTTGGGGCAATTACCACACACTGATGGCCAATTGCCATCGCAAAATGGGCGATCTGCCCACAGCCATGGACGCCTATTTGAAAGCACTTTCCTTCTTCGAACAGATAAACGATCTGAAAGGGATGGCCTCGACCTACAACAATATGGCCATTGTGCAAGCAGCTCAGAACCGTTTCGATCTGGCGCTAAATTACTTTGTCCGATACGCAGAAATGAACCGTATGCGCGGGGATGCAGCAGGAATGGCCATGGGACATCGCAATCAGGCCACATGCCTTATCGAAATGGGAAAATTGGCCGAGGCCCGTGTCTTGGCCGACAGCGCGCTGACCGAGTTCCGAAACCTGGAAAACAGAGCTCAGGAAGCAGCGCTTTTGAGCACCATTGCCATCATCAATTTCAAATTGGGAAAGATCCAAGAGGCCTCAGAATACTTTGAAGCAGCAATGAAACTGACCGATGAGCTAGGAATGACCATGGCGCATGTCAGCAATCAGATATCGCTTGGTGGCGTTCGCATAGAACAGCAAAGGTTTACTGAGGCCAAACAGTTGATCGAACAGGGAGTATCAACCGCTTTGAAGCTCGGACACAAGGAACACATACGAGATGGTTACCATCAAATGTCCATTCTCGATAGCGCCATGAACAATATGGCTGCTGCGTTGGAGCACTACAAACTCTTTGTGCTTTATAAAGACAGCATTTTCAATGAGACGTCATCCGAGCAACTTGCCGAAATGGAGACACGATTTGAAACCGAACGGAAAGAACAGCAGATAGTACTGTTGAACAAGGATAAGGAGATCAAGGACAAGGAGATTTCGGAACAGAAGGTTTTGAGGAATGCCGCGTTGCTAGGCTTTTTCATCATGCTGTTATCTGCCAGTGTTTTTCTTTTACAGCGAAACCGGATAAAGAAGGAGAAGGAACATAGTGAGGAGTTGTTACTGAACATACTTCCATACGAAACTGCGCAAGAATTGAAAAGCAAAGGAAGTGCCGATGCAAAGATGATTGATATGGCCACCGTGCTTTTTACTGATTTCAAAGGATTTACGGCCTTAAGTGAGCAACTGACCCCGCAGCAACTGGTGGCCGAGATAAACGAGTGCTTCTCAGAATTCGACCGCATCTGCGAACGGCACAACATAGAGAAGATAAAGACCATTGGCGATGCTTACATGGCAGCCGGAGGTCTTCCCACCGCCAATTCGACCCACGCCATTGATGTGGTACAGGCTGCCATTGAGATTCGCGATTTCATGGCCAAAAGAAACCGAACAGGCAATAGCAGGTTTGAAATACGGATAGGTGTGCATACAGGGCCAGTTGTGGCGGGCATTGTAGGTATCAAGAAGTTCCAATATGACATTTGGGGCGACACGGTGAACATTGCAAGCAGAATGGAAAGCTCGGGCGAAGTCGGAAAGATCAACATATCGGAGTTTACCTATGGGCTGGTAAAAGATGCCTTCATGTGCGAATACCGCGGTGAGGTGGAAGCCAAAGGAAAAGGAATGATGAGAATGTATTTTGTGCAATGAACGGACAGTATGATACAGAAGTTGTCATAGTAGGTGGCGGCCCTACGGGTCTGATGTTGGCAAACCTGCTAGGCGCATGCGGAGTGAAAACCATTGTGCTGGAGCGCGAGAAAGATGTGTTTCCAGTACCTCGGGCCACGCACATCGATGAAGAAACCGTCCGAAATTTCACACTTACCGGCCTGATGCCCGAATTGGCAAAACACATCTCGCCATTCGGCAATGTGGAAGTTGCTGACAGCAAAGGCCGTGTCATACTGACGGAACATGTCGGTCTGATCTCTGATGTACATGGAAAAGCGGGATCATTCTTCTTTGATCAACCAGCCTTTGAAACCATCTTACGGCACGGGTTGAAACGATATGCGCATGTGTTATTCTTGCCTGATACAGAAGTTCTTAAGATTGACCAACATGCCAACGGAGTCACTGTTTTTGCCAAAGACCGTGAATGCGAAAATGAACGGACCGTGCACGCACAGTATGCCGTTGGGTGTGACGGTGGGCGTAGTCTGGTTCGGAAAAGCTTGGACATTTCAATGCATCAGATGGCGCCAAGCAGAGATTGGCTTATTGTTGATGCTACGCTGAAGGATATGAACGATGCGGCACTGTTGCCTCAGCATTTTCAGTACCGCATGGGCTTAGACCGATTGATGCTATATGCGCACGGCCATGGACAGAACAGGCGCTGGGAATTCCGTTTGCAACAAGGAGAGGAACATCCAGACCGGTCCGAAGTGATCAAATGGATATCGGCCTTTATCGAACCTGAAAAACTGAACATACTGAGAATGACCCCATACACGCAAAGGGCACAGATAGCCGAAAAGTGGCGGGTCGGGCGGATACTGCTGGCGGGCGATGCTGCACATCTGATGCCTCCATCTGCTGGGCAAGGCATGTGCTCAGGCATACGCGATGCCGTCAATCTTGCATGGAAACTACGCCATGTACTACAGTTTTCAGATAGAGACGGAATGCTCAATTCGTATCAGACCGAACGGCAGCCGCATCTTACCAAGATGCTGAACAGTTCCATGTTCATCAGCAATCGACTTAATGCCGAATCGGCCGTGGCGCGCCTGTGGAAATATGCGCAGATCCTTTTCATCGGCACGTTTTCTCCGATACGCGACCTCATGCGTTCCCAACTTCTTTCTCCGATCCCATTGAGCGCAGGCTTTTTTCAGCATTCATTGGCTGGTGGACAACATGTGCCCCGCTTCGAAGATCAGGATGGTCAGTTTACAGATGTATGGCCTTACGCGTGGGCCGTGGTAGGTGCGGCCGATGCATTCGGACCCTCGCTCATGCTCCGATTAGGCATGATGGGCATCCATTCCGTTGGCAACCGGTTGGAAGACGCTATGCTCGAAAGCAGACTGAATCGGTGGTTGAAAGACAATGATGCGACATTTGCCATTATTCGGCCAGACCGTATCGTGTATTGTTTTACAGGCAAACATGCCATTCATGCACAACTGGACGTGCTGGAAAGGCGAGGTGTCGGGTATGTAGAGCTGGCAAATGCGCTAGAGCTGCGCCACGGAGCTGCCTGAATTTGCGGGCAAGGTTTTCGAAATTAACCTAAGTTAATGCAGGTGCTGCGTGGTTCAGAATAGGTTTGAAGAGATAAACTGAACCTATCATGCAAACACCATCCAAGCTCCGATCTTCAGTGATCATCCTCTTCTTTTTTACAGGCCTAAAGGCATTTTCGCAAAGTAATGGCGTAGGAATAGACATTCCCAATCCACAACAGAAACTCGATGTGGCCGGTGGAATCCGTATCGGGAACACTACCACAGGATTAGCTGGCTCCATCCGCTGGACAGGTGCCGCGTTTGAAGGTCATGATGGAACCAACTGGATTCCATTTGGAGGCTCCTTTATGGGGTATTGGTCTGCAAACGGACCCGACATATCCAACAGCAACACAGGCAATGTTGGAATTGGCAATTCCCTTCCTCAGGAAAAACTGCACATAACGGGAAAGATCCGAGTGGTAGATGGTACGCAGGGAGCAGGAAAGGTGCTGATGAGCGATGCCAACGGTACTACATCATGGACCCATGCACCGAGCATCAATCTGCTTCGCGATGCCGACAACGACACCAAGATTCAGGTAGAGGAAAGTGCTGATGAGGACCTCATCCGATTTGACGCGGCCGGAAGTGAGATGTACACCATGCGCAAGTTGGCCGGAGGTTCACCTTGGCTGGAAGTAAACTCAACCAACACCCTTATTGGAAAAAGCATCAGCTCGGCCATCAATGGTTCAGGAAGGTGGAACACGGCCGTTGGTTTTCAATCAGCTCAAAACCTGACCACTGGGCAGAAGAACACGTATCTGGGAGACAACACAGGCGGATCCAATACAACAGGCGATTGGAACACAATGCTCGGGACCGTGGCAGGCCAGTTCAATAACGGAGGCAGCATGAATACGATGGTGGGTGGAAATGCGGGCAGAAGCAATCTAACAGGTTCAGGAAATGTGTTCATCGGATTCGCAGCCGGTGAGAATGAAACGGGCAGCAGCAAGCTTTACATCCACAATTCATCTACCGCAAACCCACTCATTTATGGCGACTTCTCCAGCGGTCTGCTCCGTATCAACGGCACACTCAACGTCAATAATTCCTACAACCTGCCAACTGGAGCCGGTACCAATGGGTTTGTGCTGCAGACCAATGGATCAGGAACAGCATCGTGGGTAAATCCGAATACCTTGGCAATTACCGAGACCGACCCACAGGTAAGCGCTTCCACAACCAACGTTATTCCGAAATGGAATGGTACTGCTTTGGTGGATGGTGTGATCAGTGATATTGGCACCACTGTCAACATTGCTTCCCGCATTGTCAACGTTGGCGATAACACGTCCACGGCTGCCACATTCTTGAATCTGGTCAGGTCCGGATCATCAGGTCGGATATATCTGGGTAGTGGGGCCACCTCTCCCAATATGGTCATTCAGGCTCAAACCGCCAGTGGCGATATTGTGCTTGAAACGGTTTCAGGCGAATCTATGCGTGTTGCGGATGGTGGCAATGTGGGCATCGGGAATGCACTGCCGCAGGAAAAACTACATATTACCGGAAAGATCAGAATGGCAGACGGAACGCAGGGAACGGGAAAAGTGTTGGTGAGCGATGCCAATGGTTCGGCCTCGTGGACAGATGCCGCCTCGCTTACCATTACCGAGACCGACCCACAGGTGAGTTCTTCCACAATCAACATCATTCCGAAATGGAACGGCACCACGCTGCAAGATGGCGCACTTTATGACAACGGTAACATCGGCATCGGAAATGCGCTGCCGCAAGAAAAACTACATGTTACAGGAAAGATCAGAATGGTTGATGGAACACAAGGAACGGGAAAAGTGCTGGTGAGCGATGCCAACGGTTCGGCAGCTTGGGCCGATGCCACCACACTTACCATTGCCGAGACCGACCCACAGGTGAGTTCTTCCACAATCAACATCATTCCGAAATGGAACGGCACTACGCTGGAAGATGGCGCACTTTACGACAATGGCAACATCGGCATCGGAAATGCGCTGCCGCAGGAAAAACTACATGTTACCGGAAAGATCAGAATCGTTGATGGAACACAGGGAATGGGAAAAGTGCTGGTGAGCGATGCCAACGGTTCGGCAGCTTGGTCCAACGCACCAAGTGTCAATCTGATCCAAGATGCAGATGAAGACACCAAGGTTCAGCTGGAAGAAAGTGCCGATGAGGACATCATCCGTTTTGACCTTGCCGGAACAGAGTATCTTGTGCTTGACAATGGCAGAATGAATATAAAAAACACCGGTGGTGGCACTTTTTTGGGCAATGAAGCAGGCCAAAATGATGACCTGAACGGAAGGTTCAATTCGTTTGTCGGTTATTTTTCAGGCAGAGCAACAACTTCTGGTGGTGACAATGCTGCTTTTGGGGCTGGTTCTATGGAAACAAACACAACCGGCAACGGTAATACAGCCCTCGGTCGCTCTACCCTTTTTAGAAACGTTACAGGATCAGACAACGTGGCAATTGGTACATATGCCTTATATCAAAACCTTAATGGATCCCGAAATGTGGCGATAGGCAGTGGAGCGGGAGCAAATGCCACAGGAATTGCCAACGTCTTCATAGGTAACGATGCGGGAGCCAACGAAACTGCCAATGACCGTCTTTACATCGATAATTCGAATACAATGAATCCGCTTATCTACGGTAACTTCCTAAGTCGCGAAGCAGCTATCAATGGCAATCTGGGCATTGGAACACAAAGCCCCACACAGAAACTGGATGTGTTAGGCAATGTTCATGTCAACTCAAACATCCTCATGTTCACAGATCCTCAGAATAGCAACAGCACCATTTACCTAACGGCCAACGATGCTGCTTACCCGAATGAAGGTCTCAGTGTGCGCACACTCAGCAGTCCTGCCAATGGCAAGCCGCTGTTCCGTGTGCTTTCTTCTGGTGGGGCAGAAAGATTGCGGGTGGAGCACAACGGAAGGGTTTACATGGATAACAAGCTTGATGTGGTCGGGCAACTTACTTTCCGCAATGGATCACCCGCTGCCGGAAAAACACTTGTTTCCACTGATGCGACCGGTAACGCCACATGGAGTCAGGGCACAGAGAATGTTGCCTACACGAAGAGCACAGGGGTTTATTCGCACGACAATACAAACGGTTACGCTGCAATCACCGGAACGGCCTCACTCAGCGTTTTTTCGGGAGATGTCATTACCATCATGGCCAATGGTTCATTCCGTTTGGATGGTGGTTCGGGGGTAGATGACTTTTTCTTTCGCGTCAGCTATACTGGCTGCGCAACGGGCAATGCCAACGAGACGAACTATTTTCCAAGCGAAGACGCTAATGACCACGACAATTATGTGCCGGTCTCCTATATAGACGTAATGGTGGCGCCTTGCACAGGTACGCTAGATTTCGAATTCAACGCCCGAAACGTGGGAGATGACCCTTGGACTGCGGAGGACAGGGTGCTAGTGGTGCGTAGGAATTGATGTTTCTTTCTACGGAATAATACCAGATTCTGATTCAGCGATCAGGATATTCGTCTTGCATCATCAGATTCCCAATCTTTCAAATCAGGTTGGTCTTTGGCATCAGGCCGCCAATATCTCGGCCAATTTCAGGTAGTCAGGATTCACCTTATCGTGATGTTTGATCGCCTTATCGAATGATGTGTAGCACACTTTCTTGTCTACAATACCCACCATGACAGAATGTTTCCCTGCAAGCAGTGCATTCACCGCTTCGTAGCCTAGTTGCGAAGCCAGCATGCGGTCCAATGCCGAAGGACTTCCACCCCGTTGCTGATGGCCCAGAATGGTAACACGCGTATCGTATTGCGGAAGCTGCTTCACTACCTGTTCGGCAATATTGTAGGCACCACCTGCATCATCTCCCTCGGCCACAATAATAATGCTGCTCGATTTCTTGCGGATATAAGCAGCCCGCAAGTTTGCCACCAGTTCTTCAAGGTCGGTATGAACCTCAGGAATGAGAATGGCGGTCGCTCCTACTCCAATGCCCGAACGGAGCGCAATGAAACCTGCATCCTTGCCCATCACTTCTACAAAGAACAATCGGTCGTGCGATGCGGCCGTGTCCTTGATTTTATCCACCGCATCCAGTACGTTATTTAGCGCTGTATCATAACCAATGGTATAATCGGTGCCAATAAGGTCGTTGTCGATGGTGCCAGGCAAGCCAATGAACGGAATATTGTGCTCCTCCGTAAAGACCTTGGCGCCTGCAAACGTGCCATCGCCACCAATGGCCACAATGCCTTCTATGCCATATTTCTGAAGATTATCGAAAGCCTGCTGGCGTCCTTCCTTGGTCAAAAAGGCCTTGCAGCGCGAAGATTTGAGGATGGTTCCGCCACGCTGAAGGATGTTTCCCACATCATCGCTGTCCAGCAATTTGAATTGGTCGTCTATCATGCCTTGGTATCCGTGCATGATGCCATAGATGGTCATTCCGTGATGTAATCCTGTTCTGACCACCGCGCGGATGCACGCGTTCATTCCCGGAGAATCTCCTCCGCTGGTAAATACTGCAATCGTCTTCATGCAGTGAAATTACAATTCAATGATCTCGAAAGGAATCTTTACAACCTCCTTGAAGGATAAACCATCAGCCACGTTATCTTCATCTTCTGCTTCGCATATCCAGCGTACGCGGAATTCGTTACCTGTGTCATTCAGCTCATGAAGCAGATTGAAAAGCCCCATCAAGCGAATAAATGAACCTGTGTTGTAGTAATCGAGGGCAATGTCAATGTTTGCCCTTACAAATTGGAACCGAAGATTATCATTGAGCCAATTGGTAACAGGATTGTAGAATTTCTCGGTATTCTCTGGCATGGATCTTCCGCGGATGGAAAACCGAAGTGCTTCAATATCGAAATCAATTTCAGGAGAAACTGAGGTGGCTTCTATGTAAAGTTTCTTATCCATTTGCTCGATTGTACAAAAATAAACCGAAGATGTCACAAAGAGTTCGCAAACAATAAAAATCTTAGGTTTTCAAACGTGGATCCAGCGCATCGCGAATACCCTCACCTAAAAGGTTATAGACCGTTACCGTTAGGAAGATGGCGCAACCTGGGAAGATGACCAACCACCAAGCTTGGAATGCCTCACGACCAGAACTGAGCAATGAACCCCAAGTAACCACATCGGCAGGCACTCCGATACCGAGGAACGAAAGACCCGATTCGATAAGAATGGCAGATGCTATACCGAAGGCCACCTGAACAAAGGCTGGTGCTACTCCGTTTGGCAAGGCGTGCCGAAAGATGACGCGTGCCTCGCTAAAGCCCAATGACTGACCTGCAGCGATGTACTCCAAGTTCTTGATCTTGAGGAATTCTGCCCGCGTGATGCGTGCAATTCCGGTCCAGCTGGTCAATCCGATAATGAGCATAAGGTTCACAAGGCTCGGTTTGGCAACCGCAGCAATGGAAATGATCAGGATCAACCTTGGGATGGAGATCAATATTTCAATCACCCTCAAAATGATGGAATCAGCAGGGATATTGGTCTGCGTGTTCAGTATCGGCAGTTTTCCTAGAACCTTTCCGATATAATAGAAAGCAGCTGTAATACCAACAAAAATGGCTAAGCTGAGTACCAATTGAAGCAAAATGGCTCCGCCAGAGGTTCCAATAGCATCAGCAAGAATATCCGCACGGATCATGAATGCGTAATAATAGGCCAGTACCAAACCTAGAATGAAGGTCCAAAATTGACCTCTGGAAGTTCTCAGTTTCGCATCTCCGAAATACCCGGCAAATGAACCCAAAACCAATCCGATCAAGGTGGCTATTCCCATGGAAAGAATGCCGATCGTCAACGAAATACGCGTAGCATGAATAAGTCCTGAAAGCACGTCTTCGCCTTTCTTATTCGTTCCTAGTAGATGGCGGAAACGTCCTGGCATATCTACTAATGCACCTGTTTTATCCTTAAAGAACTGCTTTCCAGATGGCGCCTTATAATCGGAATTCAGAAAGTCTGACTTACTCGGAGCGTAAGGTATCGGTGCCCAAATAACAGACTCGAGGTCCATCTGCTTCCACTTGGCAATATCCAACTGAACGTTTTCAACAGAACCATCTGCTTTCTTTATCTCGTAGGTATTCTGAGTAGAGAATGCCGGAAAAAGCGACTCGCCATGATACTTGGCATAAAGCGGCTGATCGTTGGAGATGACAGGTGCCAAAAGCGCAATCACCGCCAATGTTCCTAAGATCCAAAGCGAATAATAAGCTGGTTTGTTCTTCTTGAACTGAGACCAAGCATATTGCCTGAAACTGAATTGTGTATTGTCCTTCGAACTGCTCATCTATTTTGAAAAACTAATACGTGGGTCAGCAACTGCATAAAGAATGTCGGAAACCAAATAACCGACAAGCGTCAAGACGCCCGTAATGGTAAAAATGGCAATCAACATCGGGTAATTCTGATTCACAATGGCATTGTAAGATTCGCCTCCCATACCAGGAATGGTAAAGATCACCTCCAAGATGACCGAACCACCAATTGCTACCGGGAAAATATTGGCAAACACCGTGATGATCGGCAATAGACCATTTCGCAAAGCATGCTTGTAAATCACAACTCGTTCTGTCAATCCTTTGGCACGGGCCGTTCTGATGTAATCCTGATTGACAATTTCAAGCATCGAAACGCGCATTAGACGCGATAGGAATGCAAACGAACTGTAGGTGTAGGATATGATCGGCAAAACGAGAAATGGTAATCGATCTGCCCACTTTTCAAAGAATCCAGCATCTTGGGCAAACCCACGAACAGGTTCTACGCCTGACGCTGGGAACCAATGGAATACATCTGGATTGGCAAACCACATCAACAATACCGTAGCTGCAAAGAAATTAGGCAGCGAATAAAGGATAAATAGAAGAACCGTGGTTACACGGTCGAAAGTGCTGTCTTTGTGTACTGCGGCCTGAACTCCAAGAGGAATACTTACCACATAAGCGAGAAACACAGAGATCATACTGAAGAAGAATGACCAAAAGATCTTGATGCCGATCACTTCTTGAATAGGCATTTTGGTCGTGTAAGAAGTTCCAAAATCTCCACGGATAATTCCTCTTGTGAATTCGGCTCCTTTTCCTGTCAACCAATTTCCATCACCGAAAATCCAACGGTGATATTGGTTTTTAGAATAGAAGTTCAGAACCGGAACGTATTTCTTCCAAGGTGTCGCAGTTTCCTGCACGGCTTCAAACTTGGCTCTCGCAATATCAAACTCATCTTTCAACGGAGCCATGTAAGGTTTAGCGTACAGCTCTTCCAATCGTTCGAACTTGGATTCGATAACCACCAAACTATAAGATGCTTTGAGACTAGAAGACTCGAAAAAGCTCGTATTCACATCTTCTTTGAATTGGCCAAGATCAAAGCCAAAGGCTGTTGAACTATCGATCTTCAATTTGGAATGAGCATTATGTAATGCTGAAATTGCCGAAAAATAATCGCTGATGGCTGGCCAGTTTCCGTATTGGTTGGTCAATCGAGAAAGCGATTCCTGTTCATTATTGTCGTAGATGCGATACAGCGTATCGCTCTGCGCCAACGAATTCAAACTGACATAGAAAATGGGCAGGTCCAAGCCGAGTTTTCTACTCCAGAATTTCTTTTGTTCTAACTGATTGGAGGTCTGAGAACCGATCTCACCACCAGCTTGGGCAGCAACCACCATCCGTTCCACAGGATCACCAGGGGCAGAAACCATGATCACAAAACCCAAAAGGGTGATGGCGATCAGCGTTGGAATAAAGACGAGAACTCTACGAAAGACGTATTTAAGCATGAAGCTACTGGAATGACCTTAATTTGCTGCTGCAGTTGGAGTTGAAGCTCCACCTCCATTCAACAATTTAAAATTACTGATGATTACACCTGGACGCTCGAAATACATATCAGCATTTCCGAAACGTTTGTGAATGGCAACCCTGTTGGTAGACGAAAAGAAGAACACATAAGGTTGTTCCTCGTAGATCATTGCTTGCAGTTGCTTAACCATTGGAATACGAACGTCCATATCAAGCACGTGCTTCACAGAATCAATCAAGGCATCGCTTTCTGCATTACCGAAACCAGTAAAGTTTGAACCTTTAGAAGCCCAAGATTCTGTGTGCCAGATCTGTGTGAAATCTTCTGGTACAGACGAACCTGCCCAAGCTGCAAGCATTGCATCGAATTTGTGATTTCTAGCATTGTCATAAAGAATTGCGAAATCCAACGGAGTGATGTTGCATTTCAAACCTGCCTCATACAACGCTTCTGAAATCATTTGTGCCTGATCTCTCCATGTCACCTGAGTGGTCATGTAAGCAAGGTCAAAATCAAAATTCACCTTTTGTCCGTCAATCATTTTATCGCGGACATTGTCTCCATCTGAATCTACCCAACCTGCTTCTTCCAACAATTTCTTGGCGCCTTCCAAGTCTCTTTCAATCAAAGGAAGGTCGCTGTTGTACTCCTTTTTAAGTGGAGATACTGGGCCTACCATTCGCTTGTTCTTACCATTGTTCAGTACAATATTCATCTCATCAACCGATATCAGCATGGCAACAGCTCTACGAACACGTTTGTCATCGAAGAACTTTTTGTGCTCCACACCATCTGGGCGGCAATTAAATGCCATGTAAGAATAGTTGTAGGTATTGGTAAATCGAGAATGATAGTTCTCATTAAATATTGGATCTTCCTGAAGCTCCAACATTTTTTTGGTAGACAAGAATGTGGATGCATCCAATGCTTGTGTTTTGAACTCCAATGCCTGCGAGTTAGGATCAGTGTTGTTCTTGAAAATGATCTTCGCTGGATACGCAGTTTCATAGGCCGTTGGATCGGTCAATTTCTGAGTCCAATGATTTTCTTTTCTCACCAATGTATAAGATTGTCCTGGCTTCCACTCTGCCCATCTGTACGGCCCCATTCCAACCAAGAATTCTGGTTTTCGGCTGTACTTAGCATCGTTGAATTCTGTCGCCCACTCATTCAGATCACCTTTAGAATCAGAATTGAAATTTGGCTCATCGAACTGCGCAAACGTGTACTTGCGCATCGTTTTATTTGGATCCCAATAGGTTTCTTGTAGCAATGGGTAATCGGTAAGAAACACGATGTTCTGAATGTATTTCTTCTTCATCTTCAAGGTAAACTTTCGCGGATTGCTTGGATCCTTGATGATGTCCTCCAAATTCTCTACGTATGGTTTTGAATGTGGATTATTTGTGAGCGGGCACTTGTTGGCCTTGAATGTGAAGATCACATCCTCAACAGTCAATTGAGTTCCATCATCCCAAGTTGGTTCGTCTCTCAATTCATAAGTGAACGAAAGTTCATCTTCCGATACTTCAGGCATGGCTTTGATTACATCTGGTCTCCCGCCTTTCAATTCAATAAGGTCGCTTCCAACCACAAAATGCTGCGTGTAGCTATTTAAGAATGACCTCGTGGCTGAGTTACCATTGGTCGGATGCATATCATCCGGCTCCCCTATCACGTGAAACACGACCGTATTTTCAGTAGACCAATCTGGTTTGAACTCCGTAGCATCAGGAACTTCAACGTAAGTAAGTTCACCAACTTCTGCGATTTTGTTGTCAGCGTTGGAAGCTGAATCATTTTCCGAACCGCCTCCGCATGAGGTGAGGCCAAGAATTGAACCGCCTATAATGGCTAGTCCTACAAATGCATTTCCGTTGTGTTTCAAGTTCATAAGAGAGTCTAATTTGATGAAGGGTGCAAATATAACATTAGCTAATAGTTAGCATGTAGGAATGAGCAACTAACTACCCTCAAAGAATTCACATGAAATTCAATAAAAACAACTGTTGCAAGAAATAAAACTATTTATACTTTTGCAGCCCGCTCTCAAAAAGGTGTATGAGCACCTTGCAGAAGTAGGTTCTTTACACATTGGAGAGGTGGGTGAGTGGCTGAAACCAACAGTTTGCTAAACTGTCGTACTGAGAAATCGGTACCGGGGGTTCGAATCCCCCCCTCTCCGCCACAAGTTATTGGGATGGCCTCCCAAGTACGATTGCAAGTACTGAATGCCAATTTTTCGGGGTGTAGCGTAGCCCGGTTATCGCGCCTGCTTTGGGAGCAGGAGGTCGCAGGTTCGAATCCTGCCACCCCGACAAAGGCCAACTTGGTTTACCATGTTGGCCTTTGATTTTTATTTAAAGGTCTCGTAGCTCAGCTGGATAGAGCATCTGCCTTCTAAGCAGACGGTCTCAGGTTCGAATCCTGACGGGATCACATTAAGAAAGCCTCAGATTCTGGGGCTTTTTTATTAGACTTGGTCATGAAAACACTTGCCAAGCTGTTTCCTTATGTTTCTGGTCTATCATTTCTGTGTTCATGCCAAGAACCAACTCTTCAGCATACGATATCAGCTAAGACGATTGAAGTTCTCAACAAAACCTATATTGGAAATTCCCGAGAATACGATTTCTTGGATGATTGGTCTACCGAAAACACCATCGTATATCATGTAATTGGCGAACCAAATGATATGCACCCTACCAATGGGAATTCTGGAAATCGCTCGTTCGTAAATAACTACATTCATGGTTTTCTTCTAACAGCTGACCTTGTAAGTCTGAATGGCCTTCAACCCTCACTTGTAAAAAGGATGCCAACCATTTCGGAGAATCAACTGGATTTTACCTATGAATTGCGAGACGAACCAACTTGGGATGACGGTTCTCAACTTTCTGTAGATGACGTGGTCTTTACCTTAAAGGCTAATAGGTGCCCTCTGACCAATAATCCGCACAGCAAACCATTCATCGAAAACCTTCAGGAAATTGAATTAAACCCCGACAATCCCAGAGAGTTTACACTCAAGATGAAGAAGCATTATATGCACAATACCTCTATGCTGATGGAGTTTCCAATGATGCAAGAATCTTTTTGGGATCCGAACCACATTTTGCGTAGCTATACTATTTCTGAATTTGACAACTCTGAACTGGATTTAGACAACCCAGCCTTAAATAATTGGATCACAGAATTCAATGATTATAAGTACGGTACAAATCCGAATCTAATTGTAGGACTAGGCGCCTATCAGTTTTCGGAATGGAAAACGGGACAATCATTTTCTCTTCTTCGGAAAACGAATCATTGGACCAGTACGTTGACGTCTCCATCAGTTTACGAAACCGCATATCCTGAAAGGATAATATTCAAGTTAAATACTGACGAGAACTCTCAAATTTTAGAGTTTAAAACTCAGGTCTTAGATGGCTCAAATGCACTAAGCAGTTCGGCATTTACAAAGCTGAAAGAATCTGAAGCATTTATCGAAAACTATCACGCTCAGGCAACACCAACATTTAACTACACACATCTACGTTTTAATCTTCGACCCGATGGGATAAAACATAAAAAGTTTTTTGAAGATGTAACGGTTAGAAGAGCCATAGCTCATTTAGTTAAGTATGATGAAATGAACCAAGTACTGTATCAGGGAATGCGAAGTAGAATTCCCGGCCCTGTTTCACCGTTAAAAACCTCGTTCAACAAAAGTCTTCGGCTCATTGATCACGACTTGGAGTTTGCGAGACAGCTATTAGCAGAAGCTGGTTGGATTGATAGCGATAATGACAACATACGAGACAAACTTATTGATGGACAGAAAGTTGATTTTGAATTTGATCTACTTTATATGAGCAACAGTGATTCTTGGAAAGATATGGCGTTGATGATCTCAGAATCACTTTATGAGGCTGGAATTAAATGCAATCCTGTTCAATTAGAGTTCACAGTGCTAAAAGATAAATCAAGAAATCATGATTTTGACGCTGCACTTGCTGCTTGGGGAGGGTCATCTTTTGCTGAAGACTTTACACAGATATGGCATACTGAATCGTGGGCAAGCAAAGGTTTGAATTACGGAGGGTTTGGAAATTCTGAAAGTGACGCCCTAATTGACTCCATAAAGTTTGCAATGACCGAAGACGAAAGATTTCCACTCGTACAGAAATTACAGAAGCTTATCTACGATAATCAGCCCTACGTTTTTCTATTCGCCTCTAACAGAACCAATGTGATGCACAAACGATTTGGAAATGCAGATATGTACTACGAAAAGCCTGGCATTGTGCTTAATAATCTTCAATTATTGGGTATTGGTGTTGTTCCAATGGCTGGAGATTAGAAAATTAGCGGCTTTTTATTTGAAAGCGATGCTGATTCTGAAACGCTATAATCATACATTTAGTCAATCTAAACGATATCCATGTTCTCAGACAAGATCAGTCAGCGTATTCTAGCTTCTTTCATTGGTGGCTCCACATTACTCCTTAGTGCTTCTCTCCTACTATTTTCAATGCAATATATTTCTACTGTAAACGCAGAAGAGTTGGACCTTGAAGGCGCTAAAATGTGGGATCAAACGCTTCGTGGTGGTGTTGGCCTCGGAATCAAGGATAACGTGGGCTATTTCGTGGTTTGGGGCGACCCGAACAAGTTCTACAAAGTAGAATTGAATAAGGCTACAGATTGGTACTCTGAATAGTTGTCTTTAACTGATTCAAGGAATCAGAACCATTTCTTCCTTCTGAAGTAAGCTAACATGGTTATGAAGATGGCGATCATGGCAGCCCAAACTGCGTAGTAGCCATATTTCCAATGGAGTTCTGGCATATTTTCGAAGTTCATGCCATAAACGCCTGCTATGAACGTAAGCGGAATGAAGATCGTAGCAATGACGGTCAGCACCTTCATCACGTTATTCATTCGATTGCTGAGGTTGGCCAAGTGCATTTCCATCAATCCGGACAGGACTTCTCTATTGGATTCTAAATTATCGGCAATCTGAATGAGGTGATCATAAACATCTCGGAAGTACTTTTCATTCTCGTTTTCCACCAAGTCACTTACCCTCTTTTCCAATCCGCTGACCGCTTCGCGAAGAGGTAGCAACGCTCGTTTCAGGGTAATGATCTCCCTCTTCATGTGCTGAATGGCTCTCATATGATCTGCGTCAACGTCAGCTGTGATCGCCTCTTCCAGATCCTCTACCCTTTCTTCTATTTTTTCGATGATAATGAAATAGTTATCTACCACACTATCAATCAATCTGTAAACAAGATAATCGCTTCCTTTTCTGCGGATCAATCCGGAATCCGAGCGAATTCGTTCTCTGATGGGATTGAAAATATCTCCCTTTTTCTCTTGGAAACAAAGAACATATGGTTTTCCGAATACAATACTGATCTGTTCTTTTTCGAGCTCATCCTCATCGTTGAACCACATCATTTTCATGGTGAAGAACACGTAATCTTCAAATGGTTCAACCTTCGGTCGATGGTCCGTATCGAGAATATCCTCCAGCACCAGATTATGGATATTATAGACCTTTCCGATGGCAGCAATAGCATCTGTATTATGGATACCATTAATGTTTACCCACGAAACAGTGGAAGAGCTGAGCGATTCTTCCAGTTTGGTTACGTCCAAAATTTCCGAGTCGTGATAAGTATCGCCCGAATAATCGATCAATTCGATGGTAACGGGTTCATCACGATGGTTACCAACAAGAACCAACGTTCCAGGCGGAAGTCCAGCCTTATCTGACGACCGCTTATGATTCTTGCGTTTCCTAGTCATGCTTATTCAGATCAGATTTATAGACAATGGTCCGATACGGGAACGGGATTTCAATACCCTCCTTGTCAAAACGTTCTTTTACACTCTTGTTCAGATCACAGAAAAGTTCCCATGAATCCTCTGGCGTTCGAGACCAAACATCGGCTCTCAAATTCACAGAAGAATCGCCAAAGCCAATGACCCGACATTTCACAAGTGGCCAACCATCATTCTTCTCTTCTTCAGTTCGTCCGTCATAAATAAGCGGATGTTTTTCAGCTTCTTCTGCAATGATCATAAATGCTTTGTCGATGTTGCTATCGTAACTGATGTTGAAGAAGATCTGACGTTTCATACGTTCATCACCAATATGAGCGTTCACAATTGTCTGCTCGCTAATGACCGAGTTGGGTACGATGATTCGTTGGTTTTGAAAGTCTCTGATGACCGTGTGCCTCAGCGTGATATCTTCAACAATACCAGCCTTATCCCCTTCCATTCTGATCATGTCATCAACCCTGAAAGGTTTGAAAATGACGATAAAAACACCACTGATAATATTGGATAATGCTGCTTGCGATGCAAAAGCGATAACAGCCGTTACGATACCTGCCGATGCCAGCAATGTCGTTCCTAAGGACCTGAGTTCAGGAACCGAGTAAATGATAAGGAATGCCGCTAAGGAGAATATGATCAGCGAAGCAGCATTCTTAATGAAATTGTATTTGGTCGGATCGACTTTGAGATGGATGGAACTGGCACTTACGAACTTGTGAATGAACCGTCTTACCCATAGCGTTAGCAGAAACGCTAAAAGTAGAATGAACACATAAGCAAGCGGTCTTGGAATGGAAGCAATTTCTATCAGCATGGTACAATCTATCACAAGGCTAAATTACCTCGCTTATGATAGATTGACACAATGGATTCAGAAATCAATAAACAACCAATCGTTGATGAAGGGTGGTTTTCGATGATCTAAGCTCAAAAAGATACAATCCAGCATCAAATTTGGAAAGGTCTACGCTAAAGTTTGAATTCGAAATGGCAAGGGATAAGAGTTGCTTTCCATCGACAGCGTAAACCGTTAGTTGTGCGTTTTTCATTTCCTCGCCAACATTCACATTGACTAAACCATTGCTTGGATTAGGATATAGAATTAACTGATTGACTTCAACTTCGTCTATCCCAACATGGCAAAGAACTTCGTCAATCACTATTTCGCCAAATTCAAAATGGAGGTTTGCATCAACCGTTTCAGGGCCATTCGGATAAAAGAGTGCGGTCAGCGAATCTCCCCAATCTCCATATACCATTTGGTAACTCACCACACAGGTATAGCTTCCACTTTGAGATTCAAGCGCACCAGTAAATTGGAGTTGTGGGTTCGTTTCTCCGTTCAATTCAACGCCATCTTTCAGCCATTGATAAGTAACAGGATAACTTGTGTTGACTGAAAGTATTAAATCTTCTCCTGGGCAAATAAGTGTATCTCCACCTGACTTAGAAATATCTGGATAAACAAACCTTCCTAGAGCACATCTGTGATCGCTGAATTCAGAAATATCCCAAAGGACCGGATCAAGGCTTCGAATAGTAATGATATCGTTCGTAATCGTAGTTGGAAGCAAATAACCTTGATTTCCCCATGCGTTGTCAATTATTCTTCCGAATTCGTCACTAAAATTTGACTCATAAAACCCAATATGCAACGGTCGGATGGTTGCTAAACTATCAAGCATATCCGTGTAAAGATCTCCATGATTAGGCGAAGTATTATAATCTCCTCCGTATATAACCGGTTCGCTTTGAGGAATATTGAGGTCGGCTATGAACTCTCGGAGCTCGCGATAAGATTGCCGCTTTGCGAGAAGATCATCTGCGGCACCACCAGCATCCATGTGCGTACCAAAAACATGGTATCGTTTTCCAAGTTTGTTAATGCGCGCGTATTTGACCCCCTTGTTCGATAAGCAATCTGACGAGGCCTGACCACAGAGCGAAAAGTCAATTTCATCTTCAGTTTCAATAGGCCATCGGCTAAAAATGATCACGCCACCATTCACCGGAAACGGAATGATTCCGGTCGGGTCATTGAGAATTTCGGTTCGGTAAGGAAAGCCCGCGGCCTCCATTGCGGGAATAAGATGATCCACTCTTGGTCCATCGTCAAACGCTTCGCAAAACGACACCACATCCTGATATTCAGATATCTGTGCTGGAAGCAACCCCCCTCTTTCATTAGCTTGTGGCATACCCGAAACCCCGAACGAGATCATCTGAATGTTGTAGTACATGATATTCAGCACATTCGGATTTTGAAAATCCGCCTCGTCCAACTCATATACTGGAAGGTCATGGATGGCAAAACGTATGTCTCTATCCAAATTGGTATCGTCATTATCTGGTTTGAACTTGATCACTACGGCTTTACCTGCCAGTGTTGTCTGCACCTCATGGAAATTCTCATCATCAAACCAAGGTTCAGAAAATCCATTTCCGGCAACAGAATAAGCCAAGGTTGAACCGTTAGCAACTCCGATCAAACGAATTTTGATCGTTAAAAAATCCGTGTCTCCGTTCAAGTTAACATCAAAATAAGCCGTATCTCCTTCAGGTATGGCAGAATTCGTTCTATTCACAGTAAGTACTTCTTCACCTGTGTTATCAAGCCACCCTCTCACTGGTGTACCACTCGCGTTCCACTCCGATTGATCCATGGTAAGTGTGCCTGACTGGCCAACCTCTAAGTCGAAATCCTGCCATGTACTGTTCCGAATAAACACGGAAGATTGTGCTGACACCATCAGATATGCCAGACAGAATAGTGATAGAAGAAATATTCGCTTCATGTTCTCTTAATGGTTAGGTAACGAATGTACAACCGATACGACATTGTCCCAATTCGAAGCATTTTTTTGACCTAGGTTTATTTGTCTTCCACTTTACAAATATCCAATGAGTTTTATATTTTCGTTATAACCAACCACTTATGAAACGTATCGTTCTGGTTATTACCTCGGTAATTTTTGTTGCCGCAATTGGCTTAAATTATCATGTCAACGCGAAATTCAATCGCTCAGTTGAAGCGGAATATCCAGTTCCAGATATCCAAGTTCAGTCAGACTCGGCCAAGATTGCTCACGGAAAATACCTCGCTCTTGGGCCTGCCCATTGCTCTCATTGCCATTCCCCCATCGAAAGTTGGCCTGATGTTGAAAAGGGCCTGGAAGTGGACATGACAGGTGGATTTGAATTTGAGCTTCCGATCGGGACGCTTATTACGCCCAACATAACTTCAGATGTTGAAACAGGTATTGGCGGCTACAGAGATGGCCAATTGTATCGAATGCTTCGACATAATGTAAGACATGACGGTCAGATATGCCTCGAACTGATGCCCTTCTTTGCTATGAGCGAGTATGATGTTGAAAGCATCATCTCATACCTGAGATCATTGAAGCCGGTAAAACAAGTACGTCCACAGCACGAGTACAATTTTCTGGGAAAGGCAATTCGAACATTTGTGTTAAAAGCATCAGAGCCATCATCCCCTCCACCAGATTATATAAAGCGGGATTCTACCATTGAATATGGTAAGTATCTAAGTGAAGCAGTTGCAAACTGCATGGGATGTCATACAGAAAGGGATCTTAAAACTGGCGCTTTCGTAGGTGAGCCTTACGCTGGAGGAACTGTTTTTGAAGATGCCTCGACACAATTTTGGAAGTTCGTTACGCCAAACCTTACACCAGACCCCGAAACAGGAGTTATTTCATCTTGGAGTGAAGAACAGTTCATCGCCAGAATGCGCGGTGGTCGTGTTCACATGGCCTCTCCAATGCCTTGGGGGCCTTATTCGAGATTGGACGACACGGATTTGAAAGCCTTGTATCGCTTTCTTCAAACGGTTACTCCTGTAAAGAGAGATAATGCTCCTATTGTTACGCCACCAAAAGAAAGTTGATGGTTATTGCACTATGAGCCGCTGCACAAACTTTTTGTCTTCGTCTCTGAGTTCTACGATGAAAATTCCGGGTTGAAGGTTGCCGACACTTAGAACACCATTAGGATTAACTGTTCTTTCCGTAAACACGATTTTCCCTGTAATATCCATGATACTTACACCGACACTTCTCTTATTCGAAAAGTGAAGCGTTCTATCCGTGCACGGATTAGGAAACATGCTGACGTTGTCTGCCGCATCCACAGATTCAATTCCAACGCCTGAACCACACATATCAGCCATGGTATCAAACCATAATTTTGAGAACAGAATTGATGGCTGTGCACATTCAAAGTGCCCTATAACGGTATCCCTTTCCACCACTTGAATGTCAGTTGCGCCATGGGCGATCATGTATTCGGAAGCAACAATTGTATTCAGGTATGAAACTTCTTCATCACTTCGGCAATAATTGAACATTACCGGAGCTTCTGGCACCCATTCATAAACATTATTATCCTTAAGTGCCACATATGCAGGATGAAGCGTGTCTGAGAAAAATGCATCCTGATAATCTTGCTGGAATATGAGACGAGGAACGGTTGGCATTACCTGATTGAGTTGCCCCATACTGGAATTTCCGTCCAATAATGGAGGAAGCGTTTCATCGTAAGGCATAACATAGATCTGCTGCAATGAATCGTAAAGATTTCCATAAACGTGCTGATAGGATTGAATGAGATAAGGCAAATAGCCCGGTTGTGCATATGGATCAAATGAAGCAACCATATCCAATTGAGCACCTGACATGTCATAAGGGCCGCTTCCTGGTGCAGATGCGGTAACAGTAAATTCTTCCGACAATTCCTCTTGAATCATTCTGTGCGTAGCCATTACAGCATGTCCTCCTTGCGAATAGCCAACTATAAACAGCTGCCCATTTAGTTCTTTCTCTTCTTGCTCGCAAATGATACGGCATGCTCTTAGAATATCCACAGAAGCTGTTGCCTCGGAACGCGCATGCTGGTATGGATGAATTCCAGGTCCAGCGCCCAAACCTAAATAATCCGGCAAACACATGGCGTAACCTGAAGTAGCAACAATAACCCCTAAGGACCATTCGTCACTCAAGTAATAGAATGCCTCTTGTTTCTTCACTTTAGTTCCATGCAAATACGTCATCATGGGCATTTGACATGTATCGCCTGTTGGAAGGCAGATCAAACCCGAAGCCACTGTCGGAGATCCATCAACATCAGGCGTGTTGTATATTACGCGATGAACATCTACCTCATAATCGGTTGGCAAAAGTCCAACGGGCAAACCGTTCTGAACAAAAATGTCAGTGATCTGATTAAAATTGAGATGCTGAATAATGGTATCCTCAACCAGCGTTCCCTGTGCTTTTGAGAACAAAGTTGAACAAGAGAGGATAATGCTGAGTAGGAGTATTCTTTTCATAGTTGTAAATATATCACATCCAATGCTTGCATTGCATTTTTCAATGCTTACTGACGGACATTACCGTGAAAAGTCTATTTTCGGCATACTAACAACCCCACTTAAACCATGAAGCAACTTTTACCAGCCCTTTTTGTATCCATTTCAATATTGAATCCTTTAGTTGGATCTGCCCAGATAAGCTTATTAAGTTCTGATCTGACTCAAGTTGGCGATGTGATCACGCGTTATGGAGACACGATACCTACATATGGACCAGGAAGCGCAGGTGTGAGTCAAACGTGGGATTTCTCTTCAGCTGTAAACGATACGACAAGCACAACTACAGTGGTAACAGTTGCATCAACATCCTTTTCTAGCACTTTCAATAGTTCTAATTATGCCATGACAGGTGGTGCTGATTCATACCTGTTTTTCACCCATGATGCCAACTCGATGACAACTACCGGTGCGGCTGGCGACCTTCTTGGGACTGGACAACAGATTGAGTCGCCATTTTCTGACCCGCTCTTGTTGCACCAATTTCCACGAACATATGGAAGCCATTTTGATGACACTTATGCATTCATCACCGAGGCAGATGGCGCAGGCATTCCTACTCCAATTCCTGTCAATAGAGTGAAACTCACTCATAATGGACATGTTTACGACACTACAGATGCTTACGGGACACTTATTACACCAACTGGAACTTACGATGCGTTGCGTGTCAAATCAGTTGATTTCACCACCGACATTCTGGAATACAAGCTATTCGCGTTTTCTCAGTGGACTGTCCTTTCTACCACTGTAGACACATCGGTGACATATTCTTGGCATGCCAAAGAAGAGATGCTTGCAATTGCAGAATATACCTTCGATAGTATCGGCAATCCAAAGCAGTTCACCTACTCTTCCGTTCCACCTGTGGTAACTGTTGGAATTGATGATAATTCTCCATCTCAATCCGTATCCGTTTATCCACAACCAGCTTCTTCCCAATTGTGTGTAAAAGGATTAAGTGTCAGCGGAAATAATCAAGCAGACATATTTGGCTTAGATGGTAAATTGATTGAATCTGTACGTTTTGACGGAAGCTGTTTGAATACAGAAAAATTGAGTTCAGGAATGTACATTCTGCAACTTACCAGTATTGAAGGTTTGCGACATAAACCGTTGAAATTCATCATCGAATAGCATGAAATTCAAGCACTTATCAGCCATGATGGTCATTTTACCAATGATCATCATAGGTTGCGATGAGATCAGTGATTTTGAACGCACTGTAGTAGTCGCAACCCATCATCCTCCCGTGCCGCAATACCATATAGAATTAGGACTGAACGAAACGGGCACCATTGCAAATTGGGATACAACATCCGAAGTGAGAGTAACGACCAAAGCACAGGCGGGAGACGTTATGTATTATCTCATGTCATCAGGCGCTGTAGGTTCTCAATTGGAAATCAGTGTTGATGATGTTCCAAAATTGAGCATCGACATTACTGGTGATAGCACCAACGCAGCATCTGGTTATTTGGTGATTGACTGAATTATCGAATCAGTAAAATCTAATCGTCAATTACCTTTTTGATGCATGTACGAAGTAATTCGGTCCTTCACATTTTGACGGATGTCCAAATAGAATAGACCGTAGTCTGCTATGTGTAAGTTTTTCATCAATCTGAACCATGGCGCTTTTGTATCAACCGAAAGCACTTTTCCGCCAAGGTCCCTGATCTGTACTTCCATCTTTCTGGCGCGAATTTTCTTCGGATTAAAGACCACTGTTGATGCATAATCTTCAATCACGACTAAACCAGTATCCGCTGTCCACGTAAGTGGATTGACACTTTGGGTTGATTTGAACCAAGTTCCTGTAGGTTGATAGCCATTATTGAAACTCATCCATGAAACGTAACAGCCCGTTTCAGTTGGAGATGAGCACAATTTCAGGTCTTCGTACATCGAATCGTTGACCGAAAAACCAATAACATAGGCAGCCACCATCCTATCTCTTAGTTCAGTGGTATCAATCAATTCGCGTAGCAGTCGTCTGGTATGATGCGTTCCTTGACTATGCCCAGCAATTATGAACGGTCGGCCATTGCTGAGATGTTCTAAAAAGTAGTTGAATGCCCGTTTCACGTCTTGGAAGGCAAAATCAAGCGCCTTTTCACCATCTTCAGTGTCATTGTAAAAAACCTTTACAACTGCTTGTCTATAACGCGGAGCATAAACACGGCAAGATGCATTGAATACGCTTGCCTGAAGTTTGACCGGATATTTATCCACTTTTCGATTGATGCTTCCCATGTCCAAACTGGCATTCCATAATGGACCTTTTTGATAAACAGTAGGATGAACGTAGAACACATCTACCTCCTTCAGGCTATCGCTTATCCACTGCTCATCTTTCGGAAGAACATCAGCAACATCTTTTCTGAAAGGCAAAGCCGACCAACTGCTTTCCAAGCTGTAATCTGGTGCTGAAGCGTGCTGTTCTGTATCGAAGTCTGCCTTTTGTGCTGACGCATCAGCAAAAACCATTATCAGTGCACAGAATAGAATAAAAATACTTTTGAAAAATCGCACACTAAGCCGCAACATCATCGGATTCCGTTGGGTCTGAATTCGACAACTCATTCCTTGAAATGAATCCATCAATGATCACAGTTGTCAGCAAGGGATTTACCATGTGATACAAATGTTCTCTGAACAGGTCTTTTTCGTGCTGGTCTGTGATGTCCAAAACCTGGGCATGGCAATTATCATAGATCCGTCCAACATATTTAGCAACCGAATCGCGCTCGCTTTTCAGCACCAACACCGGAATTCCATGCGCTTCCATGTTTGGCAAACTTTTCTGTTTATCAAATGCTTTCGATTCCAGTAATGCCGAATGAACCTGAATTGCAAAAATCTTAGCAGGAAGTCGGTTCAATGCCTGCTCAATTGGAATTCTATTTAAATCGGGCAGCGACCCCATGCTGCTCATCAGCTGTAGAATTCGGCCTTTTGTTGCCTTCCAAACACGATCTCTCATGTTAGAATCTTTTCGGATCAACCATTCGGAAAGAGAAATGCCTCTATTTCTCATTCCCACGTTCGATTCCCACGGAACCACTTGGCGGGCAGCATAGAACAAGGCTTTTGCTGCAGCACCTTGACCAGAAGGAAGAATCACGTTATCCAAAAAGCCAATGGCTGCATGTTTGGCTTCTTCTCCAAAGAATGGATTTGCGCCAATTCTTCCTTTCAAGTATTTGCTAATGCCAGGCAACTTATCGAAATCACGTTCCATCATGAGGAAATAGATATTTCCCATAGAATGATCGAAGATGTAAACCGGATGTCCCAAATCTCCAAAATGCTGAACTACGGCATCAATATTTCTCACGATATGCTTCGAGTAATCATTGATAGGAAGATCAGTTGGAACCGACCCATAATGCATAGCTGCTGCCAAATATTGCTTAGTTGGAATGGCTGTTAACAATCCGTCATACGAATTCAAGCCTAAGAATCCGTGAATGAGAAGCACCACCGGCTTCTTACTTTTGGCGAAATAGCTATATGGTTTTGCAATATCGATCTTGATCTTGCTGGTACCATACGGAGTCTCGCGTGAAAGTTCCATTTGTGGCCACGTGAGTGCCTTATCGTCAATAAAAACCTTCAGACGTCTTTCAGAATCCTCAATAAAACGAAGAAAACTAGGGCTTTCATCATGCTTGCCCCAACGATAATACAGCCATGCTAATGCCCTCCTCTTTTCTGCTTTGGTGGCAAGAAATGCAATGCGTTTGCTCTTTAAAATAAAATGAGGCGTAAAGGTGATTTCCTTTTCAGTCCTATCATGCACGATGCAACTAATTTCCTGCACTTCAAATGCCGAAGAGAAGCGAGTAACTCCTGCAACCCTACCTGCCGAATCCGTGGCGACAATCATATAATCAACTCCTTCCTTGTTGTTCTCCTTGAGGTAGGAAGCGAGTTTGGTATTCAGATCTGCCGAATACTTTTCCATGTCATCACGGTCAAGTCCCCTGCCAAGGATTTGGTCTTTGGTAATTCTACCCATGGCCAGAAGTGCTTTCACAAAACCTGCTGCGTCCATTACATCTACCAAACCGCGCTGCCTTTTCAGTTTTGAGTTGACAAAAGTGAAGCGCAGATTTTCCGGCCTGCTAATCTTATCGAAATGATCTAGAATGTATTGATGTGCCCCAGCCGGAGAGGTTCCGTGGGATAGTGCTACAATAAACTTCCCTCCTCCGCGCGTAGCCTCATTGGCGTGAGTGATGAAGTCTAGTCCGACCGCCTCATCAAACGCCTCTTTTTCTCTAAAATACTCTGATTTTGGTGCAACGTACGGACCAGCATATTCTGGTACTATTCCTTCCTGCCTCTTTCTTTTGGTGCTCATTTCCTATTTTCAATCAATAACGTTCACAAACCATCCACCTGCTTCACCGAAATTGCGTTTGAATCGCAATAAATGAGTTGCTATGGTTGTCCTGCCAAAATACGTTCTGCTTCGCTAATCCATGCCTGTGGACCGCCATTCACATATCCGGTGGAGCCGATTTTCTCAAAGTTGATCTCCGTTCCATTTTTGGATGGATTTACGAACCAAACAGTTGGATAGCCCCGTACTTCGAACATCCGCTGAATGTTCATATTCTGTTGTTTCAATTCTTCTGGTTGGGCAGTTCTACGCGGAAAATCCAATTCCAATAGAACCACCTTTTCGTTGGCCCATTTTTCAAACTCTGGTTTATAGAACACCTCTGCTTGTAGTCGTTTACACCATCCACACCAATCGCTTCCTGTAAAAAACAGGAACAATGGTTTTTTCTCTGCTATGGCCTTATCAACTGCTGCTACAAGATTCGTGTTCCAATCAAGCGAACTCTTTAGCTCTGCTTCTTGTGCTGATGCCCCGAATTGAAGACAAATGATCAGCGCTGTTATTATATACTTCATATGACGAAACTAAAATTTTAATGGCTAACGAAAACAGATGAATTGGGTTGCAATATAATTTCAGCAATCTAGATTGCAGAAAACAGCCCAAACTGCATCATGATCGGAAAGAAGCAGCTGGAATGTTTCGTAACTCGCACTGGTCATCAGTGGCTGATTACTGAAAATATGATCGACCCAATTGGAATACGAATGAGGGAAATTGGTTGCGGGAATGATGTCTTTGACTAATGATTCATTGAGGTTAAAATCACCCAAAACAATAACCATTTCATTTTCTGAAATGGATTTTGACTCAACGAAATCCACGAACTTTTTAAATCCCGCCTTTTCAGAAGCCGAATTATCGTTGTGCCAATTGTAGGTGTTGTGGTAATGGAAAACGTTCAGGTATTGATGATCGTTACCAATGTAAATTCGTACGTATTCAGCTTTTCGCTCCCATTTATCTCCACCCGGATCTGTCTGGATGAGTTGAGAAGAATATTCCTGGATGGGAAACTTGGACAAAATGGCGTTGCCTCCTTGCTTTTTGGTAGCGAATTTGGTTGAGCACTGATGCACAAAGTAGCGGTACGGATATTCGGGAAAAAGCGCTTTCAGCTCGTTCCATCTATCGGGCTCTACTTCTTGCAGACAAACGATGTCTTCGCCCTGAAGTAAATTGCTGAAGGCACTGATATTATCACCAAATGCCCCTTCATCATTTGGTCCTTTGCCGCCATGAATATTGTAGCTAGCGATTCTGAACTCGGGTATATCTGTCAAAGTGCCATCAGGATCTTCTGGTAATTCAGAAAGCACATCATCTTGGCAACTCTGTAAAAGAACTACCGAAGCAAGAATCAGTATAAAAGGACGGAAAAGCGATATCCTCATTTGAAGCGATGAAACTACTGGTTGTCTGTGAATTATAACATGACCTGAATTTCCATTAGAAAATCCGTTCGTGGCTTAATCACCACTTGCGTTCGGTTCAAAGGTCAGCACAGCAAGTGACTAATGTCACCACCTACATCTTACATAGGATCTAACCTTGTGGTCTAATTTAAACCATCAAGAGATGAAAAAGAACATGGGAGCAGCAGACCGTATCGTCAGAATACTGGTTGCCGCAATATTTGCAGTGCTGTACTTCACAGGAACCGTAACTGGAACAGTAGGTATTATCCTTTTGGTTTTGGGCAGCGTGTTCTTTCTTACCTCAGTCGTTTCTTTCTGCCCTTTGTACCTTCCTTTCGGAATCAGTACCTGCGCCAAATAGTAGTAGCAAGCCACTTCCTTGCAATGTTCAGTTCTCTAACTGACATTCTGAGGTTCTTCATGGAATTTGCGTTATCACTTTAGGATTGTTGAAATCTTGGACAACTTGATGGAGATTGCTGCGTTTGCATAGCGAGTTTTGTCAACATGCCAATTACCCTCATGAAAAAAATCATCATCATTATCGCAGTTCTAGCCATTGCAGCTGGAGCAGTAGGCTATTTTATGTACAACAAACCGCATCGCGACATTGCTGGTGAAGAACCTGCCCACCGCGTATCTGCTGATCAGCTATTTGATGAATACGAGGCGGATGAGGCTGCGGCCAATGCCAAATACCTCGACAAGACCATAGAGGTGACTGGAATCATTGCTGAAATAACGGTGAATGACGCTGGACAAACAAGCGCCATCTTAACTGCCGAAAATGCCATGATCGGTGGAATAAGCACCACTTTTCAAACATCAATAACCATGGAGCCTTTAAAAGAAGGACAGGAAGTTTGCGTAAAGGGCCGATGTACCGGTAAATTGATGGACGTGGTTATTACAGACTGTAGCATTAAAGAAGTCAAATAGCCTTCTAGATAAATCAGTGATGTTTCATTGAATCGCGCTTAAGATTTGCTTAAAATGTCGTGGTTCTGCGAATGATTTTAATGCCTAAGCTTAAATTGCACCCAATTAGATATAGGATGAATAAGAAAACTGCACTTTTTGGCTACACGAGTTTGCTTTTGACCATTGTGTTTTTTGCCAGCTCATGTAAGCACGAACCGATTGTTCCGCTCAATTTCAATCCGAGTCCAGATGATACGACCACAACAACAGCAACCTGCGACCCTGACACCACTTACTTTGTAAACGAAGTGTTGCCCATTTTTGCTTCTTCGTGTGCTATGAGCGGCTGTCATAACTCGCCCAATGGCCAAGATGGTGTGGTACTTACCAGTTACCAGACAATTCTGAGTACTGGCGATGTTGATCCAGGAGACCCGAATGGCAGTAAAGTATATGACGTGCTTTTTGAATCAGGTAGTGACCTTATGCCGCCACTAAGTTCTGGCATAACTCTTACAAATGACCAGAAAAACGCCATCTATGAATGGATTCTTCAAGGTGCGCAGAATAACGCTTGCAGTGAAGGTTCTTGTGATACTTTGAATGTTTCCTACGCCAACGATGTGCGTCCTATTTTCCAGCTTCACTGCATGGGTTGTCATTCGGGAAACGCGTCAAGTGGAGGTGCAATAGCATTCGATACGTTTGCGCAGGTTGCCACCTATGCAAGCAACGGTCGACTCCTTGGAGCAATTGCACATCAAGCAGGTTACAGCGCCATGCCACAAGGTCAAGCAATAATGTCCGATTGTAAAATCGCAACCATCCGTCAGTGGATAAACGAAGGAACTCAGAACAACTGATATATATGAAGAATACATTCCGATCTATTCTCGCAATTGGCAGTTTGTCGCTGCTATCATCCTGCTATTACGATAATGAGGAACAACTTTATGAATACTACAACGCCAACAATACTTGTGACACCTCTGCTGTGAGTTTTGCCACTGACATCATGCCTATGATACAAGGCAACTGCGTTAGCGGATGCCACGTGGCTGGAGGAAGCGGAAACGGCATATTTGAGAATTATGCGGAAGTGAAAGCTAAAGTGGATAATGGTTCAATGCTGCAGCGCGTGGTAGTTGTAAAAGATATGCCAACTGGTACTCCACTGACCTCTTGCCAGGTTAACCAAATGCAGGCATGGATTTTGAATGGAGCACCGAACAACTAAAAAAAATAAACATGAAAAAGTCTCTTATTACGCTCGCCATTCTTGCATCAACCGCCACTGCAGGATTCTCACAGAAATATTTTACGCGAACCGGTAATATCAATTTCTACTCAGACACTCCGATGGAGAAAATTGAGGCCGATAACCATCAGGTTACCACGGTTATTGATCTGGCCAAGAAAGAAATGGTCTTCAGTGTTTTACTTAAGTCCTTTGAATTTGAGAAGGCCTTGATGGAAGAACATTTCAATGAGAAATATGTGGAATCAGACAAATTTCCGAAGGCACAGTTCAAAGGAACGTTTACTTCAGCTAGCGAGATTGACCTTAAAAAAGATGGCGATTATCCAGTCGAGGTTTCAGGAACAATGGATCTTCATGGAAAGAGTCAAGAAGTAAAAACCAAAGGAACCTTCACTGTTAAAGGAGGAAAGCTTTCGGCCAAAGCGGTGTTCATGTTGATTCCAGAAGATTACGACATAGAAATACCTGGAGTTGTTCGAGAAAAGATTGCTAAAGAAATGAAGATCTCTGTTAACGCCTCGTATGAACCTTACACGAAGTAAACTACTCGCCCCTCTCGCCTTTTTCTTCTTATTACAACCCGCATTTGCACAGGATGACCTGATGGACATTCTGGATGATGTGGAACCTGCTCAAGAAGAAGCGGTCAATCAGACCATTGCCACTTTCAAAACCACCAGATTGGTGATCGGTCAAAGTGCTGAGACCAATGCCGAAGGCGTGTTGAATGTGCTTATCGGTCACCGTTTTGGACGTGTGAATGGTAGCGTAAAGGAATTCTTCGGATTGGATAATGCGACCATCCGTTTAGGACTTGAGTACGGTATCACCAATAACTTGAACATTGGTTTTGGTCGGAGTTCATTTGAGAAAACATACGATGGATTCTTGAAATACCGCGTGCTTCGTCAGAGTACAGGAAAGCGCAAAATACCTATGACGATAACCTTATTTGCCAGTATGGCGATCAAGAGTCAGGAGTTTTCTGACAAGAACCGAGAGAATTATTTTACATCGAGGATGTACTATGCCTTCCAGGTCATGTTTGCGCGTAAATTCTCTGAACGGCTTTCTTTCCAACTTACACCAACCTTGATTCACAGAAATCTTGTTGCCACCAAAGCGGATAAGAATGACGTTTTTGCTATTGGTGCTGGTGGTCGTGTGATGGTGTCGCGCAGCGTTTCCATCAATGCAGAATACAACTGGCTTATTCCTGGACAGATTGCATCTACTATTGGAGGCCAAAAAGTACGCGATTCGTTTTCCTTAGGAGTTGATATTGAAACAGGCGGACACGTCTTCCAAGTTCATGTTACGAACTCTCGAGGAATTATCGAAAAGATGATCTTCTCAGAAACCAATGGAGATATCACGAAAGGCGACCTTCATATCGGTTTCAATATTTCGCGGGTTTTCACCGTCTACGACAAGAACAAGATCAGACGTAAACGGGAAGAAAAACGTGCTGCTAAAACAGCCGTTGAAGGCTGATCAGGTCTAACGTTTTATCAATTCCACGCTCGGAACGGCAAACGATTCCGATGCTGTTTCGTACAAGGCATCTGTAAAGACCGCTTCAAAACTGCCTTTTGTTCCAGATTCTCCTTTGCTGAATTTGTGGATGACGCGAATAACTTCTGCTTTATTTGGCGTTAGGAAAAAGGGCGTATTCACACCTTCCTGATTATGTACCATGCTACCATCAGGCAACTGTATCTTGATGCCACTTGTTAAAAGCGTACCCAACCCTTCGCCACGGTAGCGTATTTTAAAATCCACGAATGCTTCCTTAGCATTCCCATTCCATTTTAATGCAGTAATGGCAAACGGACCATCCATAATGCTCTTCTTTTCGGGAGGAATAGAGAAATTCTTCGGCTCAGTGCGCACTCCTTCCCTAGCAACCCGATAAAAATTTCCGAATTCAATTTTCAAATGATCCTGTCGGAAATCCTCTCCACCTTCTACTCGGAATAGACGGGTAATATCTCCATTCGGTTCTATGAACAACACGGCTTCCATCATGTGCTTTTCGCCCCAATCATAAATGAATTTCACCTCTTCTCTATGGATTAGAATGTAGCCATCCGTCTTGTTGTAGATACGAGCAGTGAACTGAGTGAAAGTCTTCTGAGAATGCTGGTCCATGATCTCAATCCGAATTTCATCCGTTTCTATATCTGCCACCTTGGCGTAGTGGGTTTCATGTGGTTGTGCCATAGAACACATGGAGGCACATAAACAGATCAGAACCAATGCACTTGCTTTAATCATCTTTATAGTTTCAGGTTGGTAAAACTAAAGATCCCGCACCACTTGGTGGAACGGGACCCTATTTAACGTGAAAATGCTGTCTACTACTTGTTCTTCTCGGTGGTGAGGGCCTCGTCCAACTCGAAGGTAACGGAATCATCCACTTCAAATGGCACGGCTTTGGTCTCAACCATCGATTCGCCCCAGACCACGAACAATTTGGCAAATTGCATATCCACCACCTTGGCTGGAATCTCTACCACCACATCAAACGACTTGGTTTCGCCTTTCTCTAACAGAAAGGTCTTGGATTTACGATGAAGGTTCGCAAATTGGTCGCCACCTTCTGTTTTAACAGATACCCTGCTTGGGTCCACAATGGCGTAATCATCTCCTTTATACTTCACCTCAAAACGGGCCGTGGTCTGCTTGGTCTCTTGACTCAGGTATTTCAGGTTAACGGTAAAATTGCCCGATTCCATCACATTGCTGCTGGCTGGCAACTGGAAATTATCCATCTTCTCAGGAGTTCCATCTAGCGATATACGCCCAAATCCAGCAACGGCCACTTCAAATTGGTCTACATGGAAGTTGGCTCCTTCTTTCAGATCGATGGTCTTGCTTTTGTTCTCATTCGGGTCGAGGATAAAGGCCTTTTCGGAAGGATGCATCTCCGTTCCATCCACCGAAATGGAGAATTTCGAAGGGTCTATCAACAGGAAATCGTTGGTATTGTTGGTGAACTTGGTCTTGAACTTCAGAAAATCCATGCGCGAAACCCCATTACTGAACTGAAGCACCACTTCTTTGGCTTCAATGGCTTCTTCCACATCCTTAAAGTAATTGGTGTGCTTCGGGTCGTCTTTCTTGTCTTTTTGGGCCATGGCCTGAGCCGTTGTTCCGATCATTGCTGCCGTAAGAAGAAGGGTAGTAATTTGAAGTTTCATGCTACGAGTTTTTATGGTTCTGCTGCATATTTACAACAAACATACCAATCGGAAATAAATTAGGCGATAGGTATTAGGAGTTAGCGCTTAGGTATTAGTCATGCTTTTGGAGAGTCTGCACTCAGCGAGTCGAAGGGAAGTATCTCAATGCTGTGCGCTCGAACCTTAACTTTCAACCCTGACCTAGATTTTCTCCACCTTAATGATCTTGACGGGGCAAACCTTTACAGCCTCGAGGTTCTCCTCCAGTTCATCATCACCCACAATAACCGAATGAAAACCACGCTTTTCCTTGGAACCGATAAGTGTGCACTTGCCGTCTTTCTTGCTCATGCGCCAACGCTGCAAAGCCACCTCTACACAGTAATTGCATCCAATGCACTTGTCTCGCTGCTGAGTAATTCTGATCATACAGCTTCTACCTTGTACAGCTTATCAGATGGACGGATGATCTCATCAATAGGAATAGAAAAGCTTACGCCTTTCTCTACTACTTCCACCAGTTGGTCGTCCACACGCATTTCGGAAATGATCTTTTCCACTACGCCAGTGGTTGGCCCGGTAACGAGTATTTTATCTCCCACCTTCAATGAATGCGATTCCATTAGGAATTCCGCCACGTTGATCTTGGGGAAGTACTTCACTCCTTTTCCAACATATTTCTTCTTGGTAGTGGCCTGAGAACCATGCCCTTCGCTCCACTCGCCCAACTCTTTTCCGAGGTAATAGCCATCCCAGAAACCACGGTTGTATACGGTAGACAAACGCTCGTTCCAACCAGCGATCTTCTCTTTAGTGTAGCTTCCATCCTGAATGGATTGAACAGCCTCTTTGTAGCATTTGGTCACTTCTTTCACATATTCAGGAGCTCTACCTCTACCCTCAATTTTCAATACGGTCACACCAGCATCCATCACCTGATCTAAGAAGCCAATGGTGCAAAGGTCCTTTGGCGACATGATGTATTCGTTATCGATCTCCAATTGGTTGCCTTCCTCATCGGTAACGGTATAGGTTCTGCGGCAATTCTGTACACAGGCACCTCTATTGGCAGATGAGTTGTTGGTATGCAGACTCAAATAGCATTTGCCTGAAACAGCCATGCACAAGGCACCATGCGCGAATATCTCAATACGCACCAACTCACCGGATGGTCCACGAAGGTCATCGCGCACAATTCCTTTAGTGATGTCTTTCACTTGCTTCAAACTCAGTTCCCGCGATGTGACCATTACATCTGCAAAGTGCGAGAAGAACTCAACGGTCTCCAAATTGGTGACGTTGGTCTGTGTACTGATATGCACTTCCACGTTGATCTTGGCTGCGTAGTTGATCACCGCCTGATCGGAAGCAATGATGGCTGTAATACCCGCCTTCTTCACACCATCCACAATGCGCTTCATTAGCGATAGATCGTGGTCATAAATAATGGTGTTCAGCGTCAGATAGGTCTTCACTCCTAGCGGATGGCAGATCTCTGCGATCTTCTCCAGATCTTCGAAAGTGAAATTATTGGCCGCACGGGCACGCATGTTCAGTTGTTCAATACCGAAATACACCGAATCGGCACCACCTTGAATGGCTGCCATTAGTGAATCGAAAGACCCCGCAGGGCTCATTACTTCTATGTTTCCCGTCATGATAGATGGTTTTTGGGGCTGCAAAGATAACCAAGCTTTTAGGTATAAGGTTTTAGGCATTAGCGCTTAAACTTGTAACGAAATGAAATACACCGTTCAAAACGCACCCTTTCCTATCAAGCAACTTAATTGGCTGTATGGTTTTGGGGTCGGTGGACTATGGTTTTCGCTTACGCTCATCGCGCGTTTAACGCAGCGTATTGAATACATTGGAACCGAGAACTTGGCTTCGAGCCCAAATCATATCTATTGCTTTTGGCACGAGAACCTGCCTATTCACTTTGCTGTGAATACACGGATAAAACAACCGCAGATATGGCTGCAACATCCCATGCTGTTCATGAAGCCCATACACATGACGGCCAAATGGATGGGCGTAAAGGAGCTGGCCTATGGCTCTAGCGGCAATAAAGGGAAAGCAGCTTTGAATAGAGTGATGAGCCAACTTGAAAATGGCTACAGCACCATGATAAACCCCGATGGACCGGCAGGGCCACCCAAAAAATTGAAACCGGGAGTGCTCATCATGGCCAAAGAAACGGGCGTTCCCATCATCCCCATTACCATGGACGCATCATTCAAATGGGTACTGAACACCTGGGATAGAAAGAATTTCCCCTACCCATTTTCGAAAATCACTGTGCGCTACCATGCACCCATTTACATCCAAGGAGACTTTACGGATGGCGACATCAAGAAGCTGGAAGCCACGCTTTCGTTGCCCATTGCATAAGCACCGAACAGCAAATGGAATTAACGAGGCTACTACAACCGTAACAGCAATATCCCCAAAAACAACCTTGAGCTTCCTTTAATCTAGGTGGAAGCCTCTACGATGAACATCAATTCGACCTCGCACCAACATCTTCCATTTACTGCCTACATTTAAGCGCAGTCTGGTCCTACCTATTCCACTCTGAATAGGACCTCATGCTTGTGAGCATAAATTGCAACTTCCCTTAGACTAGTAGATGAAAACCATTGCCTCCTTTTCCATTCTTGTCATTATGTGCCAAGTAGCATTTTCTCAAAGCAAAGACCAATACTCGTGGTATGAGAATTTCATGCAGGTTTATCCTATTGGAGAGGATTTGAATCTGCGATACATGTCGAGCAATACGAAGTACGAAACCATTCTTTTCGATGGCAATCCTACCATGAAGATCGGTCTGTACAACAATTTCATCAAACGGCTGATGGACAAGAGTAAACTACACTCCATGGCCCAATATGTGTCATTATCGCCTCAGTTGCGGATGTATGCAGAGAAATCGCAACCAGTAAAAATGCCTTCCTATCGCATACTATTAGGAACGCAGCACCTGTTCAGGCTGAAAGTACCAGCCGCTGACATCGCACGTTTTGTTGGATTCTCGCTCGAAAGTGGCCATTACAGCAATGGCCAGTCGGGATGTGCCTTTTCTACTTCAATTAATGATGCTACACCTGCTTGCGATAGTGTCTACGCGCTCATCAATGATCAAACCGACCTTTCAGCCATGCTGAACAGGAAGAACGGCAACTTCTCTACCAACCTTACCGAATTTATTGTCAATTACCGTACGTGTAAGTTGGATAGCGAATTCAGAGCCATACGGGTTCATTCCATCAGTGTGGGCTATATGCTCTATCACAACCGGATGTTCGGCATTATTGACCTTGGAGGTTTTTCTGACAATGACATCAAGATATTCGGAAGGCACCGTTTGTCTGGCATGTATGAGTTTGTGAAAGCGTTTTCGGTGGGAAAGAAACAGTGGTATCAGCGCATCCGCTTAAAGCAACAGTTTGAAGTGATCATTGGTGCTCACCCGCATGTAAATCCACTTCGGATGGAAACATCTGCCACTTACTATCCCATACAGGGCGCCAAGTCGCTAGGTTTTGCGGTGAGCTACATCTACGGGCACGACAACTATAACTACCGCTTTGTAGATGCTGGCCACCAAGCTACTGTTGGCATTTCGTGGGACTTCTTCCCTCCTGTCAAGCTCTCGGGATTGTAAGCGATCATTGAAAGGTATTAGGACCCAGGTAATGGCTTTTAGCGGCTTGCATAGCTCGCAAAAACCTTTGAAAGAAGCAGGCCTTATTAAAGTTCCATTCCGTGAATTTGAGGTTGGCGTTGCCCACCATGGAAAAGATCTGTGGAGCCACGCCATCGCCAAAGGTTTATTTTGAAGGGCATGTAAAGCACTATTCACGTTCAACTAGTTTTGTATCCGAAACATCGAACGGATTTCGATAACCAGACCAGAAGGCCACCTGTTTATCGGCCAAGGTGATTCACAGACTAAGGAATATGAAATGATCTACGATCCAAAAAACCCATGGCATAGCGTGCATCCAGGAGAAGATGCACCGAACATAGTAACAGGCATTATCGAAATCCCAAAGGATTCGCGGGCCAAGTACGAACTGGATAAGGACACCGGAATGCTCAAACTCGACCGTGTGCTCTTCTCCTCCATGTATTATCCTGCCAATTACGGCTTCATCCCACAAACGTATTGCGATGACAATGACCCTTTGGACATTCTTGTGCTATCGCAAATAAGCATTGTGCCCCTTTGCTTGGTATCTGCCAAGGTGATCGGTGTGATGCAGATGCTTGATGGTGGTTCGGCCGATGATAAGATCATTGCCGTTGCCAACTACGACATGAGCGTAAATCACATCAACGACATATCGGAACTGCCTTCGCATTTCCTTCGCGAATTGAGGTTCTTCTTTGAGCAATACAAGAAACTGGAAAACAAGACCGTGGCGGTAGAAGATTTCCAGAATGCCGAAGCTGCCCGAAAGGTTATTGAGAAGAGCCTACTGGATTATAAGGACCTTATAGCGTCTTGAAACGTTGAATTTCTGGATCATACTCATTACCTACCTATTGGCCCTCCTGGCTTTCGACTTTCTGGTATTACACCGGAAGAATAAGCTGGTAACCATGCGCAAGGCGGCCTTGGAAACGGTCTTCTTTGTGCTAAATGCGTTGGCCTTCAGTGGCATTGTCTATTGGCGATACGATTCGGGCAGCATGGGAACGCTCGATGGCCTATCGGGGAGTAATGCGGTGGCCAAGTACATTTCGGGCTATCTGATTGAACTTTCATTGAGCGTTGACAACCTCTTTGTGATGGCCATGATCTTCGCGTCTTTCAAGGTTCCATCACAATACCAGCACCGTTTACTTTTCCTTGGTATTCTGGGTGCGTTGGTTTTCAGGGCGCTGCTTATAAGTGTTGGGCTCACCCTTATTGAAAGTGTGAAAGGAATAGGCATTGTCTTTGGCCTTTTTCTACTCTATACCGCTTTCAAGACCTTAAAAAGCGAGGCCGACCATGAGGAAGTGGAAGAACCGAAAGGCATTTCAAAGTACTTCCGATTCCGTCATGTGGATGGCGGAAAGTTCATTACCCGTAAGGATGGAAATCTGGTATTCACCTCGCTGTTCGGGGCGCTCATCAGCATTGAATTCAGCGACCTGCTCTTTGCCCTCGATAGCATACCGGCCATCTTTGGCGTTACCACCGATCCGTTCATTGTCTACAGTTCCAACATCTTTGCCATCATGGGCTTGCGTTCGCTCTATTTCTTCCTTGCAAGCATGCTCGATAAGTTTGTTTACCTGAAGTACAGTGTCTTTGCCATTCTCGTTTTTGTCGCAATCAAACTGATGACAGCCGAATTCTATCAGATGCCCGAATGGTTTTCGCTCCTCTTCATTTTCCTTTCGTTGGCCATTGGGATTTACGTCTCATTGTCGCGCCACAAGTCCGTTGACCCTTGAGCAAGTATCTACCTACTTCGTAAAAGGAAATATTTTGTGGCACTGGAATAATGGAACCAGAGCCACTCTAATTTTGCCCCGTGAAAAACGCGGTTAGAACCGTACTTATTGGCTTGACCTTGGCTCTCTATCTACTTGCCATCGGCAGTGTGGGTATACGCACTGCGGCAAGTAAAACTACTGCCCCTTCTACCTCTTCCTCAGAATACGCCTTCACGCTGGCGCAAGGGATCAACGGCATCCAAGACCATTTTATTTCCGTTGAAACGGGTACGATAGGAGCGCTGGTCAGACTGAAGATATCTACCTCTTATTTAAACCTAAGCTGTGCGCTAGAACAGGCCTTGGACCAACAAGCGTTTCGAGGGTTCACATTATCAGCGGACGTCTCGCTTCAGCCCCGTTTAAGACAGCTCATCTTTCCCTTTCATTCCTTCTGGTAAACCGTTTGTGTAAGGCATTGACCGTTTAGGTCAAACGTAAATTTTTAGGATGCGATAAATCTATCGTGTCTATTCAGCATACACAAAAACGAAATTAAAATGAATATAGGAATGATTGTTTTGGGTAGCGTATTGGTTGCCATCTGTTGCCTGCCCTTCGTGGCAGTGAACATATCAAGAAATAAAGTAAAGAAGCATATGATGCAATTGCTTTCCGACCTATTAAGGGAGAATAATGGCACTGCTTCTAAGGTGGAGTACCTCGGAAAAATGTCCATAGCCTTGGATGAAAATCACCAGTTATTGTTCTTCATAAAACAGCACAACGACCGCTGCGAAAAGGTTGTGATAAGCTTGAACGACCTGAGGTCATGCAGACTTGAAAAGGATAGCCGCACAGTGACAAGTGATGGTGGAAATTATCAATTGCTCGAATCGTTGGTGCTGCACTTCGCATCCATGTCAAAAGACAAGTTGAATGTGCGGATATCTGTATTCGATATAACCGAAGACCTGCATTTGAATGGCGAATTGCAATTTGCAGAACGATGGTCGGCCATTATTGACGACCAGCTTCGGTTGGGAGTTAGGAATTAGCACCAAGATAGTAGGCCGCTATTAGCCCTACTCTACCCGTATGCCTTGGCTATTGGCAATACATTCGTTGCAGTAGGTCTTGCTATCGCAACCCGTTACACCCGGGCAATCTGCCGTGCAGTCTATCAGGTAGAATTGTTCTTCTAATTCCTTATCGTAGCAGTCTTTTTTGCAGGCTGTGAAGGTGATGCCGATCACCGCGGCCATTAGGAAAAGTGAATTTCGGTTCATGTAAAGGGGCTTTTTCAGGTACGGATTACGAAGCAAGGGTTCGTTTATTGTGTTTTTTAAAAGGTTTGAAAGGCAGACTTTCCAAGCATACGTTAAAATCAGATAAATGATGATGGATCTTTATTAAAATTCTTCTCTTGATATCAGTTTGCCGTGTTCGTATTCCTCCCTGTACTTTGGTTTAAAGGGGTAACTGTAATATTCCGTGTAATAGCCGTGTTTTTTACCGTCCTCGTATACTGTCACACTGTATATAGTGCCATTTGTGTAGAACTGCGTCTGCTTCTGTGGGCCAATCCGTTCGCCATTTCCATGGTTTTCACCAGAGCACCTTTCTCCTCATCATACATGTAAATGGTTCCGTGTTCTTTTCGTCTTCGCTCCTGCCAAGTGGCACCTATACCCCCATTCTTATAATACTCGGTATGCTCCGTCAGGTAATTGGTAGCCACATTGCAAGGCTCACCAATGGGTAGGAAATCTATCCGCTTAGCTGGGTTTCCATTCTTGTAATAGTACTTGGCGGTACCAATGGCTCGGTCGTCTGTCGGATGGCCGTTAAAGCGTATCCTTGTTTGGCTAGTGTCTTTTAAAAGCCATGTGCCCTCGAACTGTATTTGCCCATCGGCATAGTAATCCTTGATCACATAAAGCAAGTCTTTAAAGGTGCATACCCGATAATAGCTGTGTTTTTTCTTATTGCATAGCTCCCACTTCTTGTCAAAATATAACGTATCTGCAAGGGGCGTGCTTTGGGCACGTACCACTACACTTACTACCGTAAATATCACCACAAGAACCACTGTCAGGGCAATACCGATGCCAGATGGACCATCATGTTGACGGGTCGGGAATTGGCCAAAAACGTTCATCCTATTTCTATTAATCCTCCGCTTAATGCTAACTGACATTAACGGAAATGCTAATGTAACAAGCTTCTTACATTTTTGCAGTACTTTATTGCTTGCTGTGATGCTAGAGGTTTAAGTTTAGAGAAATGAAGGGATGCTTGTCTACTGAAAAGCCAAGCGTGCGTTTGACTCAAAAATCACTAAAAACAGTTCAAATGGCCACATTGGAAAGCTCCCCGCCATGGGCCAGAACCGTGAAATATAATCATCCCAACGTCTTGACATCTACACCCCTTGAACTGAAGGCCGCTAGCGAGGAAGAACAACTAAAGCCCAATGTCGCACGTAGAGCGTTTCTAAAAAAAATCTAATTCCCCTCTCCAGCAAGAATCTGAACCGATAAGGCAGTAAGCTCTCCTTTCAAACTTGCATCTTTTCGGCCTTGGGTTTTTATATTCTCAAATACAACCGTGGCACCGTCTTGTAGCGTGGCAAAGGTTTTTTTCATCTCATCGGTCATCCGATTGCCTTTAGCAGAAAACACCTTATCTGCCACATGCACTTCAAAGGAACTTACCTTATAAACCAAATTGCATGGCTCATCGACCAATGCCAACGAATCCGCCCCCATCAGCAAAGCGGATGTTCCCACCTCAATGAAAGGTAGATCGTTGATAGTGGCCATAGACGAGGCGCAATCTTGCGCATTCGAAACCAATGCAACGGCAAACAAACTGATAACAATGGCCAATTTCTTCATGGTGTAGCTGATTAATCTAAAGACATACGTTTGCGCTACCCCAAGGTTACGCAGGTCCCATTGTAAGAATGACAGATCGATAGTCATCAAGTTGTTGAACTAATTCGCATCTTGTAGCTTTCTCAAACACTCGGAATTGACAACAGCCATCATCATCACCCTTTGTTCGCTGCTTTTGGTGGCCTACGTTTTTGCGCTCACCTCTGCCAAGACCAAGATTCCATCGGTACTGTTGCTGCTTATTTTGGGATGGGCTGCCAAGCAAGCCACCGTGTTCCTACATATTCAATTACCTGATTTCAACCCGGCATTGCCCGTCATTGCCACCATCGGTCTGGTTCTTATTGTGTTGGAAGGTTCTTTGGAACTGAAAGTAGACAGAACGAAGATCGGGCTCATCACCAAATCGTTTTTCGGTGCCCTCATTCCCATCATTCTTCTTGCCGTAGTTATCGCCTACGGGTTCCATTACTTGGGTGACTATGACCTTCGTCTGTGCTTCATCAACGCCATTCCGTTTTGCATCATTAGCAGTGCCATCGCTATTCCAAGTGCTGTGAATCTGGATGCGGAAACCAAGGAATTCGTCATTTATGAAAGCAGTCTTTCAGACATATTGGGTGTGCTCATTTTCAATTTTCTTCTCCTTAATAAGGTCTACGACCAATTCACTTTCCTCCATTTCGGACTGCAGATATTGCTCATGCTGGTCATCTCCATTGCAGCAACCCTTGCCTTATCGTTTCTGCTTGCACGCATTACCCATCATGTCAAGTTCGTTCCCATTATCCTGCTAGTGGTACTGCTTTATACAGTGCTCAAGGAATATCATCTTCCAAGTCTGATATTCATTCTGCTGTTCGGCTTGTTCATTGGGCATTTGCATAAGTTCAAGGATCATCCCTGGGCAGCAAAGCTGATTCCTTACGATCCAGAAAAGGATGTGGAACTGTTCACCGTACTCACAATCGAAGGCACTTTCCTTATCCGTTCCTTATTCTTCTTCGTTTTCGGATTTCTGTTGGAAACGTCCGAACTTACTGACATCGATTCAGGGCTTTTAGCGGTTACAATGGTCTGTCTTTTCATGATTGTTCGGATCATTCAACTGGCCATTTCCAGACTACCCCTTGCTCCTCTCCTATTTGTAGCTCCTCGTGGGCTCATCACCATTCTGCTTTTCCTTTATATCACGCCTGCAGAAAGTATTGAACTGGTAAACCGCTCGCTTATCATTCAGGTAATTGTTCTCACTGTATTGGTCATGACCTTTGGTATGATGGCCAGCGGCTCCAGTAAAAAGACGGAACTAGAACCTGCGATGGCAGATGATGCTCCTTCAGAAAACCCGATCGATGAGCAGCTACCCGAAGCCATTTCGCAAGTAGCGGAAGAACCAGATGTTCAAACTACGGAGGAGATTCCAGATGCTACCGATCCAACGGAAGATAAATAGCAAGGTTTTCAGCGGAACGATACGCTTCTCACTCCTTCTTCCGAATATTACAGCCTGAAACACGCTTGGATTGAAAAAAGCAAGGACATGTGCAGTGGTGGGTTCGGGTATTGCCGGTCTGGCCGCTGCCATCCGTTTGGCAAAGCAAGGCTTTGATGTGACCGTGTTTGAAGCCAATGCCACAGCTGGTGGCAAAATGAGTGAGTTGAAAGCCAATGGCTATCGCTTCGATAAAGGCCCAACCGTACTCACCAAACCCGAATATGTAGAGGAATTGTTTGCGCTTTGCGGCAAGTCCATCACTGGCAAATGGAGCTACACGGCTGTGGAACCCATTTTCCATTATTTCTTTGATGATGGCACCGTAATACGTTCATCCAAAGACCAACGGAAATTTGCAGCAGAGGTTGAGGCGAAAACCAACGCATCGGCCAGTTCTGTGCTCGATTTCCTCAAGCAATCGGAGACAAAGCATGAGCTCACAGACGAGGTTTTTCTGCAACGCTCGCTTCATAAATTCAAGAATTACCTCAACTGGAGCACGCTTCGTGGTGTGCTCAACTTTGCCAAGGTGGATGTGTTCCGTTCGATGAACAAGGCCAACAGCAAGCAGTTTGCAGACCAGAAAGTGGTGGATATCTTCAATCGCTATGCGAGCTACAACGGTTCGAACCCTTACCTCGCTCCTGCTACACTGAATGTGATTGCGCATTACGAGATCACCCTCGGTACGTATTTCTCCGAAGGTGGCATTCATCGCATCATTCAGGTTTTGCAACAATTGGCCGAAGAAATGGGCGTCAAGTTCCGTTTCAACACGCCTGTTCTTGAGTTACTCACCGAAGCAAAACAGGTAACTGGCATCCGAACCAAGGAAGGAAAAGAAGATTTTGATCTGGTGGTAAGCAATGGAGATGTGTATAACACGTACAAGCGGCTGTTGCCGAATTCAGTGGCGCCAAAGCGTTTCATTGAACAACCACGCTCCAGTTCGGTTATTGTCTTCTATTGGGGTATGGACAGAAGCTTTTCTCAATTGGGCGTGCACAACATGTTTCTGACGAATGATTCCAAGAAGGAATACGAACATCTGTTCACACATGGAACGCTCTACAATGACCCTACGGTTCACCTCACTATCAGCAGTAAAATGAACGCGAAGGATGCGCCTGAAGGACACGAAAACTGGGCAGCGCTCATTTCTGTTCCGCACGATACAGGGCAAGATTGGGATGCGCTGGTTTCTTCTTCGCGCAAGCGCATCATCCGTAAGTTGAATGCCATTCTTAAAACAGACATCGAAGCGAATATCGTATTTGAAGATGTGCTCGATCCGCGGAAAGTGAGCTCGGAAACAGGTGCTGCCTTTGGAGCTGTTTTCGGTAATAGTTCGAACAGCATGTTCTCCGCATTTCTGCGTCATCCGAACTTCTCTTCCGATCTGGAAAACCTCTTTTTCTGCGGGGGAACAGCTCATCCTGGTCCTGGCATTCCATTGTGTCTGCTTTCGGCCAAAATTGCCAGCGACCTGATACAGGAGAAATTCAGGCCAACGAACGAAACATGATTTAAGCCACAGATTCACTGATTATCACGGATATTACACAGATGAGAAAAAACAGTGACATCAGAGGAAATCTGTGAATCTGTGGCTATTTCATGTCAAGACAACATCTTGAAATCATTCAATATCGACCTTCAACATCATAAGCAATACCTTTAGGCCATGGCCAGAGTCAACAATCAAAACCAACCATATCATGTGGTGGTCTGCGGTGGCGGATTGGCGGGATTGACCCTTTCACTGCAACTCAAAAAACTGCGACCTGAACTTCAGGTAACCGTCATCGAGAAAACCACCCGCCCCCTGCCCGATGCTGCTCACAAGGTGGGCGAATCGACTGTGGAGATCGGGGCGCATTACTTCGGAGAAGTGCTCGGGCTGAAGTCCTATCTGCAACAGCATCAAATGCCCAAACTGGGTCTGCGCTATTTCTACGGAGGTGGAAAGTTGCCATTGGAGCAACGTCCCGAATTGGGCACTAGCATGTATTCGCCCGTTCCTTCCTATCAACTCGACCGCGGCACTTTTGAATCGGACCTTCGGGAGATGGCGTTAAAGGCTGGTATACAACTGCTTGAAGGCGCTTCGTTGGAGGATATTCAGTTCGCGGAGATTGGAGAAAAGCATCAGGTAAATTATTCCTTGAACGGGAAAAGCGGAAGCGTTTCGGCAAATTGGGTAGTTGATGCCATGGGGCGAAGAAGATACCTGCAGACCAAGTTCGGACTGAAGAAGGAAAGTCTGCACTCAGCCAGTGCTGTCTGGTTCAGGATAGAAGGACAAGTGTCGGTCAATGATCTTGTTCCTGCTTCAAACACCGACTGGCATCAGCGAAATATTGAAGATCGCTACCTCTCTACCAATCACCTCATGGGTCATGGTTATTGGGTCTGGCTCATTCCACTGGCGACTGGAAATACAAGCATCGGAATCGTAACGCAGAACGACATTCACGATTTCGCGGCCTATTCGCGTTCGTACGAAACCAGTTTTCAGTGGCTCCAAACGCACGAACCTCAACTTGCCAAGCATCTAGAAGAACAAGGGCCCATCGACTTCCGAAAGATCAAGAACTATAGCTACGGTTCAGAACAGCTTTTCTCTGAAAACCGATGGAGTTGCGTGGGCGAAGCTGGGCTCTTCTCCGATCCGTTTTACAGTCCGGGTTCAGACACCATCGCCATTACCAATACCTACACCTGCAATCTCATTCTTTCCGATATGAATGGAACGTTCAGCAAGGAAATGGTCGATCTGTTGAACCATGAAGTGCTTGACGTGCGTTTCCCCGATCAGTTGAGCTATTTCATTAATGGTTACCACACCTTCGGAAATACGGCTGTGGCGGCCACCAAATTCCTGTGGGACACGATCTACTACTGGCGCGTGTATTCGCATCCATTCCTCTGCGGATTTATGGGCGATACGGAGTTTATTCGGATGTATGCGGAAAAGGTGAAGCAGCTTTCTGTTGTCAATCGCGCCTTGCAGGCTGAGTTCAGAACATGGGCTGAAGCAACGGAAGACGCGCATCATTTCGAGTTCTGCAATTTGGCCATCAAACGGCTTTTCATCGAAAGCGCCATCGGACTGATGACCCGTCCAAAGAAGGAAGACTACCATCGTTATTTGGATGAACAACTGGCATTCTTCACGCAGATAAGCGAGGCGCTTAGAGCCAACGCTGCCGGGCGTTCCGATCTGAAAGCCTTCGAACCATTCCATGCTTTTTATGGCCCGATTTCGGAAGCAGAAAAGAAGAAGAACCGCACCAATCAGCGCATTGCCAAGATTGGAAATGGCGCGCTGCTCTACTCCTTCCGCGCGTTCTACTTGCGACTTTTTGTTCAAGGAAAAAACCAAGTACATGGACGTTCTTTCCTTCGGATGCTCTATTCGGAATAACAACGGTTAAATTTGCCGTCAAGCATGGCATATACTCAAAGTCAAATTCAAGACGAGCTCCACTCCTACCTGTCCAAACGCTTTTTGGCTAAGGGCGTGCAATTGGATGCTGCCCTTCCCTTTGCCGACTTCGGCATCGATTCGATGACCGTGGTGGAACTTGTGATGCACATTGAAGAGAAATTCAGTATAGAGATTCCTGCCGATCAGCTGACTGGAGACAATCTCAAATCGCTGGAATCGTTGGTAAACTGCGCAATGGCTAATCAGGCCAAATGAACTATCCAAGCCTTTCCGGTTCCGATTACTTCCACCTCCTTGTGGACCGAAAAATGCTGCGGAATGGTCTGGTTGGGAATATCTCGCGGATTCATTTGGAACTGGATTCGGATGCAAACCTCCTTTTAATTGCTGAACGCTTGGACCAAAATCAGGTACTCAACACGGTTGGGCAACTGAAAGTGGTTCATCGGTGGCCATTGCTGCCCAAGTGGGATGAGGAAAAAGGAAAAAGGAAAAGTGTCCTCGTTCAGTTTAACATGTCAAATTCGGAATTCAACGCTACCGTTCTCAATAGAAAAGTTGACAACGATAACGGCTTAGTGTTTATCGACCTATGTGAATTGGAAGACGGTACAAAACACATGGTCATTTCCATGCATCACGTGCTTTTCGACCATCAAGGCATGATGAATTTTCTGCATTCGCTGGCAGAGCCTCATGCTGAGTTTCCGTTGTTTCCGGCAAAAGAACCCTCCTCTTTTTGGAGAAAGTTAAGTAGTGGGCATTACATGACCGTCTATATGCTTTGCAGAAGCAGCGGCCAACTTGGCACCTTGATCGGTAAACATGTAAAACCGAAAGAAAGACCTAAATTCAAGTTAATCCACTTCAATAAAGAAGAAACAGCAAGCATAGAAGCGAATGCTTGGAAAGCAGGTTCACGCATCGGACAGAGCGCGTTCTACTTATCGGCCACTGCGAAAGTCGTAAACGAAACCCTCTGCAAGCGAGGCGATGAACCACCGTATCTCTGGTTCTCGGTACCGCACAACAACAGACGAAAAGGAACGCTTGGACACTTGGTTTCCAATCAACTTAGCTTCCTGTTTTTCCGCCTACATAAGGAGGATCTGACTGAAATCACCAGCTCTGTTTCATCCATCAACTACCAACTGAAACAACAGCTCAAAGCACGAATCATCGAGCGCTATTCCGAGCTTCAGGATGCCTTGCGCAGGATGCCGCTCTTCATTTACGAGGGCATGGTTGATCTTGCTTCCAAAGGTAAAATGTCCAGTTTCGGCTACTCAGATCTTGGTGAGCAGAAAACAATTGTGAAGGATTTCCTCGGAGCAAAAGTGCTGCGGATGCATCACTATCCGCCTGTTCCATCACCTCCCGGATTCAATGTGATCGCTAGTAAGAACAATGGTGAACTAGCGTTCGTATGGGCTTATTTTGATGAAGCCTTGAACCAAAAGGAGATTGAAGAAATGGAGATTTCGTTCCGAAAAACCCTTCTGTAGCGGTTTGCCGTGACAAACCATTACAAGTAACCTAACTCATTGAATACAAGACCCCAAGCGATACGCACCTCTTCCATTTGTTTGGGGTCGTAATCATACTTATTGGTCTTGTAGCCCTCATAGCTTTTCACTTCGGCTTTGATGAATGGCGCAGCTGCTTCAAAATCGAATCCGAGCGTTTGGTAAGCTCCTTTAAGCGTTTCCATTTCATTACCAATAAGCTCTTCGTATTTGATCTCTACTAGATTTCCTTCAGGAATCAACTTTCTCGTTTCAAAGTACCTTAAGAACGTTTCTCGGTATGACTTTATGATGAAATCGTTCACCACCTCTTGCGGCCAATGCTGCAAAGCCACCAAAGGGAGCGTAATCGCATAAAGCCGTTCAGTGGAGAAATAGACTCGGTACGGATCTCTGTAGATGTGAATGAACTTGGCATCGGGAAAAACCTCCAGAATGGCTTCAATTCTCGAGAGATTCTCTGGCGCCTTGATGATCAGTTGCTTGCCACCGTGTTTTAACGTCAGCTTTTGCATGAAGTACTTGAATGCTGATTGCCACTCCTTTTTCGCTTCAGCATCATCAAACATTACAAATTGTCTGAATGACCAGTACATGATCTTTGGAAACATGTAGCCTGGTAGCATGCTTGCCCAACTCATATTTCCGATGGAATACTCTGGTTCTGTGGGCATATCTACGCTTAGGCGAAGATTGTCCATTGGACGTTTTTCCGGCACGCGGTTTCCGAGCATGCGCTGCAGCATCTTCTCAAATGAGAGGTATAACCAAGGCATGAAACTTTCCTTTACGGACAGGAAGGCAAACTGCGGATCGCGGCCAAGCAGGTAGTGCAGATACGTGGTTCCGCTACGCTGATGACCAAGTATAAACACAGGTGCTTTCACTTCCGTTTCGCGGATTTGCTTATCCCATCTCAACCGCTCCCACCAAATGAGCGGGGTAAAAAGCACGATCAAGAGTGTGATGACGATACATTTAGGAATGAAACGCCATTCAATTTGAGCACGATAACGCCAAACCATTCCCAGCCAAGTGCTCAGGTTCGCTCCCATCACCGTAGGTGCAGAGAAATCGAAATGACTTTTAGGTCCGATGATCTTGTTCAAATGAAAGGGCTCTCGTGCTCGTTTTCTAACTTGGCGGCAAATATGCGGAATTGACCTCTAAGACCTCCATAAAGACTACTCCGCATGTGCTAAGATTCGCGTTTTTCATTTTCTCATTTTTCCTTTTCTCGCTCCAAGCATCAGCTCAGCGAACCCGCATTTTCGGTTCGGTGACTGATGCCAAGACAGAACTTCCACTCCCTTTTGTGAACGTTTTCTTTCAGAAAAGTACGATTGGAACGGTCAGTGATTCGCTTGGGAATTTTGTGCTTGAAACCAATCGGAATTTCGATTCTCTGACCGTTTCATTGATCGGCTATCGAAGCCAAACCTTGGCCGTCAATCGAGGTGTGACGGAGGAAATTGAAGTTCAACTTTCACCATCTTCCTTCGAACTCGGAATGGTTGACGTGCGACCAGGCGAAAATCCTGCATTCAAAATCCTTCGGAAGGTGATTGCCAATAAACCGATCAACACGCCTGAACGATTGGAATCCTACGAATATGAGGTTTATCACCGTGTGCAGTTCGACTTGAACAACTTCACAGAGAAGATCAAGAAAAACCTCTTCTTGCGTCCGTTCGATTACATGTGGGAGAACACGGATACCACCGAAGATGGTGTGAATTACCTACCGATGCTTCTTACCGAAAGCAGCGAAGAGCATTTCTATCGCAAGAAACCTTATTCCAAAAAGAAGGTCATCAATGGACAGCGCACCTTCAAATTCTTTCAGGCACCAAAGATCATGGAGTTTGTGCAGGATATGTACATCGACCCGAACATCTACGACAATTACGTGATCATCCTCGACCGTAGTTTCCCGAGTCCGATCAACGATTTCTACAAGCGGAATTACAATTTCGTGTTGGATTCGGGCATTCACAACATCAACGGGTTTCCGAGCCACCACATCTTTTTCAAACCAAAAGGCAAAAGCGATGTGGCCTTTACGGGCGATATGTACATCGATACTGTGAGCTATGCCGTGGTGCAGGTTGACCTGGAATTCAGTGTAGAGGCTAACATCAATTTTGTGCGGAACTATTGGATTCAGCAGAACTATTCGTTCGTAGATGACAAGCAATGGTTCCTTACCAAAAGCCGCGTGATCGGTGATTTCACGGTGATTGAGAACGACAAGGATATGACCGGTTTTTTCGGAAAGAAGACAACCGAATTGCGCAACATCAAGATCAACGAGCCTCGAAATGCAGGCTTCTACTCTACCATCGACCCAGTAATTGTGGCCGACAGTGCCAATATCCGCGATGAAGCTTTTTGGAACGAGGTCAGACGAGACACTTTTAGCACAGAGCAGCAGAATCTGGTCTCGATGATCGATCGTATGAACCACGACAAGAAGTGGAAATTGCTTATTGGCGGACTGAAACTCTTGGCCGAAGGTTGGATTCCGTTCAGACAGATCGATATTGGAAACGTATTCACTTTCTACAGTTGGAATCAATACGAACAGTCGCGCGTGAAACTTGGTTTTAGAACCAACGACTTTTTCAGTGATCAGGTGAAACTGAGTGGCTACCTCGCTTACGGCATTGGCGACCAACGTTTCAAAGGTGGTGGCGAAGCGGCTTTCATCTTTCCCGGAAAGCTAAGTAAGCGTTGGATTTTCGGTGGCAAATACCGCAACGATCTTTTCCAGCAAGGGCGAAGTCAGAACATGCTGCCCTTGGATCAAGTGTTGACCTCTTTCGTACGCATCAGCGGATCCGAAAAACGAAGTATGCTAGAGAGTTACAGCGTCTATCTTGAACGCCAATGGTTCACTGGTCTTTCTTCACGCTTGTCAGTTTTCAGAGACAATTACAGTCCATTGGGCAATCCATTCCGAATGAGATCTGCAGGCGACACGCTGAACTTGGAAGGATATTCAACAGCTGGATTCAAGTTCAATCTTCGCTTTGCTTGGGGCGAGGATAAGCTGCCTGCAACTTTCGATCAAGTTGATGGGCCATTCTTCTTCCGCAAGTACCCGATGGTTTCGTTGGAAGCGGCTGTTGGCATCAAGGATTTTCTCGGTTCGCAGTTCAATTATCAGCAATACAAACTAAAACTAGAATACCAACTGCGCGCCAACAAGGCCGGTTACCTCAATATTTTGGCCGAAGGTGGTCTCATCAACGGTTATCTTCCATATCAACTCCTGCACGTTCCCGATGGCAATCCGTTGGTGTTCAACGATGATCACGGTTTTAACCTGATGAACTACATGGAATTCGTTAGCGACAAGTATGTTTCATTACAGTTGGAACATCATTTCAACGGCTTGCTGTTCAACCTTATTCCCGGTGTTCGAAAACTCAAACTGCGGTCCTTACTGATCGGAAAACTCTACTACGGAGGACTCACAACTGACAATCTGAACGGCAAATACATTTTGGCCGATGGAATGACCAACACACGGATTCCTTATGTAGAAGTTGGTTTCGGTATTGAGAACATCCTCAAAATATCGCGTATTGATTTCACTTGGCGGGTTACGCAACTTGGCAATTCAAATACCCTGGGTTTTATCGTAAAGCCGAGTTTTTACTTTCGCTTCTGATGATTGGATTATTTAAACCTGTAGTCTACTATATTCAATTTCGTTTCAATGAAATTGAAATCAAAAATCTGGAAAGTGGTAGAAGTCTTAAACGAACCGCCTCTGTGCCATTCTCAAATCAACGGATGATTCTTGCAGAATTTGAAATCGCTCGTGAATTATTAAACTCAATGATTGTAGAAGTTAAGAGCCATTTGAACCCATTGAGAGAAGTGACAATGGTTATGCATGTGGTTGATGAAATTCCTGATGGTTGGGCTGATGTTGAAAAGCGTGCGTATCGAGATCTTGCTGAACAAACAGGAGCAAGAACAGTGCTGTTGTCCGAGTACAAAGGATCTTTGAGTGATAGCATCATTATGGAAGGAATCAAGAAATCCAATTGGAAGTTTTAGAATTAGCAATGGAGCTTCTACCCATCCAACGTCAAAGCAAACAAAGCCTTTTTCGGCAATCCGAATGTGAAAGAAAATCAACAGCTTTCGGTCGGGTATTCTCAGGTCATAAGATTCAAACATCCTTGGCTTTATCGTGAAGCCGAGTTTTTATTTCAGGTTTTAGATGTGAGTGTCGCTTGGCCAACACCACCGTAGATTGAGTCACAATTAGCTTTGGAGTTCAGAACCAAACGACATGATCAAATACTTCTTACTGGCCTTACGCATTGCGGTCGCAGTCATTCTCGTACAGACTCTTCGTTTCAAATTCACCGCACATCCTGATAGTGTCTACATATTCACGCAGGTCGGTCTTGAGCCTTACGGCAGAGTTGGCATTGGCGTGCTGGAACTCATTTCAGCCATTCTCATCTTGATTCCAAAAACGGTTTGGGCTGGCGCTGGACTCACAGTTGGCATCATTGGTGGAGCCATCATGATGCATCTCACCCAATTGGGAATCGACATCAATGGAGATGGTGGCTCGCTTTTCTATTTGGCACTTATTACCGAAATCCTTTCGATTACCGTTTTGTTCTTTTATCGAAAGGACATTCCGAACATTGGCAGCAAACTCCCATGAGACCAATCCTGTTCATCCTCGCATTCATCTCGCTCGGTATGCTCGAAACCTATGCGCAGAAACCGTTTTACAATACCGAAGATGGCTTGATAGCCCAAGGCTATGATGTGGTGGAATACTTCAAGGGAAAAGCCATGGAAGGTTCCAATAAGTTCAGTGTAAAACATGATGGCGTGACATTTCAATTCTCCTCTGATGAAAACACGAAGAAGTTCGTTTCGTCACCCGAAAAGTACATTCCACAATATGGTGGCTGGTGTGCTTACGCGATGGGCGCCAAGGGCGAAAAAGTGACCATCAACCCTAAAACCTTTGAGATTCGCGATGGGAAGTTGTACCTGTTTTACAATGCTTTTTTCAACAATACCTTCGAGAGTTGGAAGAAAGAAGGCCCAGATAAGCTTCGAAAGCAGGCTGATGAGAATTGGAAAGCAACCAAACACCAATAGCGCTTTTCTGGACAGTTATACATTCAACTGAGTTGAGTGTAACATTTTCCTAAGCAGATTTAATGGAGTGCTTAATTTTAATGGCATGAAAAAACTCCTAATCCTTTCCGTATCTGTCTTGTTATTCGTAAGTCTTCATGCTCAGGTTCCTTTCCCAACGGATGGCGCCATTTGGGTGAACACGGAATACACTTATTCGTTCAATCCACCCAATCCTATTCCAGATTCGTACTTGAATGATGTGGACAATTACTGTGTGAACGGTCAGGACACGACCATTCAAGGTAATGATTACACACAGGTTTTCTTCTGTGATGATGCATATAAAGGCGCGCTACGCGAGGTGAACAGCGCTGTTTATTTCGTTCCTGCTGATTCAACTGATGAATACTTACTGTATGATTTTGCCGCACAAGTGTCGCAAGTGCTGGAGAACGTATACGTAGGAAACCATAATGATGAATCCTTTATGCTTCAGGATTTCACTGTGCAGCAAATAGGCACGGAAATCATTGGTGGAGTGACCAGACGCGTGGTTTGGGCCGATAACTTTCGCTGGATTGAAGGAATCGGATGCGAAACAGGTCTTTTCATGGAACCATGGACCAACGTATCGATGTATGCAAATTTCCTTGAATGCATGAGCGTGAATGGAACAACACTGTTTCCAGTTGAAGGAAATGGAGCCTGTCCGTTGACGGTTAGCGTAAAGGAAACTGCCAACTCTGAAATCTCGCTTCGTGTTTATCCAAATCCAACTGCTCAATCGGTGATGGTGGAATTCGGAGAAGCTCAGAATGATGCTAGCATTACCGTTTACAACGTGGCAGGACAGCAATTACAGGCAATTGATGTGGAAAATGTGGATAGGGCAACTATCAATTTGAAAGATCATGGAATGTACTTCCTCACCGTAAGCACATCCAACGGGTTACGAAAAACCTATCGTGTCGTCCGGAACTAGAATTCAGCGTGCGATTTCTTTATATCAGAACTTGTCGAGTCCTGAACCTTTCTGCATCACCTTAACGAGTTTTCCGTTATCGTATTTAGCACGATAGGAAATGTTGCCGTCCATATCCCAATAGGTGTTGGTTCCGCTCAGTCTTCCTTCATGATAAGTGATGCTGAACCATTTTGCGCCATGCTCATACCACGCTTGAGAAAGACCTTCCAGCTTTCCGTCTAAGTAGGTCAGCTCCTGAAATTTGAAACCGTTGGAATAGAAGAGCTTCCAAAGGCCATCCTTCTCCCCTTTCTTGTAATTCCCTTCAGCCCGTAATTCCCCTGTTTCGTGCCATTCGATGCTGTGGCCGTCTTCCAAGTCATCCGTGTAAGCCTTATCGTATTGCTTGTTTCCGTTCGGATACCATAGCAAGGCTTTGCCATTTTTCTTTCCATTCTTGTAAACGACCTCAAACTTTGGTTCGCCACCTTCAAAAAAACCGACCCATTTTCCGTGCATTTCGCCTTCCACGAATTCTCCGGTTTCCTTCACTTGTCCGTTCTTGTACCACGATGTCCAAACACCAGTTTCCTTATCGTTCAGGAATGCTCCTTTGCTGTACACTTCTCCAGTTTCATAAAAACGGTCCCAGAAACCTGTCTTCAGACCATCTTCGAAATGCCCGTTCTTCCATTTCGTGCCTTCCAATTCGTAGTTATAAACCCACTCACCTTCCAATTTGTCGTTTTTGAAAAGGCCTTTGCTTCCCAACATTCCATTCTCGTAAAAAAACTGCCACTCACCATTTCGCTTGTCCGAGGTGAAAGGTCCTTCCATTTCAACCTTTCCGTTCTCATAATACCATGTGAATTTACCTTCCTTGTTGCCGTCAGCGAAATTGCCGGTCATGCTCAATTGACCGTTCAAATGCCATTGCTCTTCCTTGCCTTGTTGCTTTCCGAGCTTGAAATTCACCTTACGTTTTACCTGCCCCGTTTTGTAGAAATATTCCCACAATCCGTTCTTTTCGGTATCCTTTAGCGAACCTTGAAACTCCACTTTTCCATCAGGAAAATAGCTTACGTTTTTCCCGTTTTCAATTTCCTGATCGCTCATCAATTGACCATCTCGGTACCAACATTTCCAACGGCCGGTTTTCTTATCATCCTTGTATTTGCCTTCGCAGAAAGGCTTTCCATCATCATAAAAGCTCTTCCAAACGCCTTGCTTCAGGTTATCCACAAGTTTGCCTTCTTCCTTTACTGTGCCATTTGGCCACAATTCCCTGAAATCATCCTGTGCCATTGCCAACAGCGGCAACATGAACAATAGGGTCAAAAAGTTTCTCATATCACTTCATTATAATTTCCAGAACCAGCTCTTCGCCAAGTTCCTTGTTCATATTCTGTATGATGCTTGCTTTTGCAAACGACAATTCATTTCTGAGTACCGAGCTATCCAATTTCACTTGCAATATCCCATTTCGGAAATAAAGGCTGGTAGTTCTGTTCTTGACAGAAGGGCCCAAAAGGGCGCCCCAAAGATGCGCTACACGCGTTTCCTTGGCCTTGTCGGCCGCAGGATGTTTGGCCAACCAATCATCGATGACTTCCTTTAAGGGTTGCTGATTGGAGAGTCGCTTCCTCATCCTTTAAATCCGTTTAAGAATGATTTCACGTTCTGCTCGATGCGATCTGTAATGCTTTCTGAAACGATCGGCTCAAATTTTTGTCCAACGATCATTTCGTACAATTCGATGTAACGCGAAGAAACCGTCTGAACGAATTCATCTGGCATAAAAGGCATTTGTTGGCCTTCCAAACCTTGGAATCCATTTTCCATCAACCATTCGCGCACAAACTCCTTTGAAAGCTGTTTTTGAACTTCGCCTTTTGCCTGTCGTTCCGCGTAGCCATCCGCATAGAAATAGCGCGAACTATCAGGTGTATGAATCTCATCTATTAGGATTATTTCGCCATTTCTATTCCCGAACTCATACTTTGTATCAACCAGTATAAGTCCTTGTGCAGCAGCCATTTCTGTTCCTCGCTGAAATAGTTTTCTGGTGTAGTTTTCCATCACTTCATATTCCGCTTGCGGGATGATGTTCTTGGCGATAATGTCTTCTCTCGATATATCTTCATCATGACCTTCTTCCGCCTTGGTTGCAGGCGTGATGATCGGTTCTGGAAAGCGGTCGTTCTCCTTCATTCCATCAGGCATTTGAACACCACAAAGGATGCGTTTCCCCGATTTGTATTCGCGCCATGCATGCCCTGCCAAATAACCACGGATAACCATTTCTACCCGATATGGTTGGCACTTGAAACCAGCCGAAACCACTGGATCGGGCGTGGCGGCCAACCAGTTTGGAACGATGTCTTTTGTTGCATTCAGAAAAGTGGCGGCAATCTGCGTCAGCACTTGTCCTTTAAAAGGGATTCCCTTCGGGAGAATGTGATCAAATGCAGAGATGCGATCGCTGGCCACCATCACCAATAGATCTTCGCCTATTGAATACACATCACGCACTTTTCCCTTATAGACATGGGTTTGTCCAGGGAATTCAAAATCTGTTTTTGTTAAGGTTTCTGGAAGTTTCAAAGCTTCATTCATTTTTCGTCCGACTTAGCGTAAATGTCCACAATTCTTTTAACCAACGGATGGCGCACAATGTCCGATCCGCCCAATTCTATGAAGGAAATTCCTTTTACTCCGCTCAACATATTCCATGCATTTCGAAGTCCACTCTGTACCTTTTTTGGAAGGTCGATCTGGGTCACATCGCCTGTAATAATGAACTTGGCCGAGTTTCCCATTCGTGTCAGGAACATGCGTGTTTGTGCATCGGTAGCATTCTGTGCTTCATCCAAAATAACAAACGCATGATCGAGTGTTCTTCCGCGCATAAAACCAAGAGGTGCGATCTGAATCACGCCAGTTTCGAGGTATTGGGCCAACTTTACCGGAGGCAACATGTCCATCAACGCATCATAAAGCGGTTGCAGATATGGATCCAATTTCTCTTTCATATCGCCTGGCAAAAAACCAATGCTCTCTCCTGCTTCCACCGCTGGTCTGGTAAGAATGATCCGTTTCACCTCTTTCCGCTTGAGGGAACGGACAGCCAATGCAACAGCCGTGTAGGTTTTTCCTGATCCGGCAGGGCCGATAATGAAGATCATATCGTCCTTATCTACTGCACTTACAATCTTCTTCTGATTGGGCGTTCGCGCTTTTATCAGGTTTCCCGCAGGACCGTAAACCAGAACAGAATCGTCCAATTTCTCTCCTTCGTGATGTGCTTCGCTTAACAACAAGCGTTCGATTTCGAGAATTGGAAGTGTTCCGAATTTCTTGAAATGACCTTGAAACTGCTTGAAACGCTGTTCAAATTCCTCTACCGAATCTTCATCTCCTATCAGTTTAAGTTCCTGACCGCGCGCAATCAGTTTCAGCTTTGGAAAATACTTGGCAATGGTCTTGAGTTTCCGCTCATTCACCCCAAAGAACTCTAACGGGGGAATCGGTTCAATACTGAATGTCTTTTCGCTCAAGAAGCCTTCAAATTAAGGTGTTTCAACTTTTGGTGCGTGCTCTTATTATGTAGATTTGGAACGCGTACAAAGTAACGCAAATTGCCCTCAGAACTTACTCGAAGATCAGCCATTTAACCAACAGATGTCGATAATAACCCTTACCACGGATATGGGTCTGCGCGATCATTATGTTGGTGTTCTGAAAGGCACCATCTACAAGCTATTTCCCAACGCCAAGGTCATCGACCTATCGCATCAGGTAAAGTCGTTCTATGTGCCCGAAGCGGCCATGATCGTTCGTAATTCCTATGCAGATTTCCCGAAAGGAACGGTGCATTTGATCGGAGTAAGTCCGAACAGAACCGAACGCATCAACCATTTGGCGGTTGAGTTTAAAGGGCAATATTTCATTGGTGCAGACAATGGCATGTTTCCGCTCATTTTCGACCGTCCGCCTACACGGATCTTCGATCTAAGTCTGATCACACAGACAGCCACTTCGGTCATTTTCCCAAGTCGCGACATCTTTGCCATTGCCGCTTGCCATTTGGCGCAAGGCGGAATCATGGAGATTCTTGGAAGACCAGCCGACATCATCAACGAAAAAACGGCTTTTGTTCCTGTCATTGATGGAAAAACCATCCGAGGTTTGGCCATTCATGTGGATGTTTACGGAAATGTGATCACCAATATTGACCGAACGCTTTTTGGCACTGTTGGCCAAGGCCGTCCGTTCGAAATCCGTTTCCGTAAGGAACAGCACGTCATCAATCGCATTTACGATTCGTATGAAGATGTGCCACATGGAGAAAAAATGGCTTTATTTGGAGCTTCAGGACTTTTAGAAATAGCAATCAATCGTTCAAATGCATCTCAACTTCTTGGGGTTAAGCATGAGGACGTCATTAGCATAACATTCAGATGATCATTCGCATCGTACAACTCACATTTCAAGAACATTTGGTTGATGAATTCATCAAAACGTTTGAAGTGAATAGCCAAAAGATCCGTGCATTCGAGGGCTGCCACGGAGTTGAACTTGTTCAGGACATGTATCGCCCTTACGTGTTTTTCACACTCAGTAAATGGGAAAGCGAAGAAGCGCTAAACGCATATCGCGAATCGGATCTTTTCCGCAACACATGGAAAGTGACCAAATCACTGTTCTCTGTTCCAGCCCACGCGTGGTCAACCACTGATACGGGGAAATAGCCGCTTATCTTTGGCGTAGATGAATCCCACGCCAGAATCCATTCTCAAGAAATATTGGGGCTTCGATGCCTTTCGTGCGCAGCAGCGCGAGATCATTCAAGAAGCGTTGGATGGTAAAGACGTGCTCGCATTGCTCCCAACGGGAGGCGGTAAATCCATTTGTTTTCAAGTTCCAGCGCTTTGCAGGGAAGGAATCTGCGTGGTTGTTTCCCCGCTTATTGCGCTGATGAAAGATCAGGTGGAAAACCTGAAAAAGAAGGGCATCAATGCCATGCTTTTGCATTCAGGCATGCACTTTTCGCAAATAGATGCCGCGCTCGACACCTGCGTTTATGGCGATGTGAAATTCCTATATCTGAGCCCAGAAAGACTGCGGAACGAAATGGTTCAGGTTCGACTGCAGAAAATGAAAGTGAACTTGCTGGCAGTGGATGAAGCGCATTGCATCTCGCAGTGGGGCTATGATTTCCGTCCGCCCTATTTGCAGATAGCCGAAATCAGGCAATTGATGCCAAAGGTTCCGGTGTTGGCTTTGACGGCCACCGCCACACCTAAAGTGGTGGAAGACATTCAGGAGAAACTGGAGTTCAAAAAGAAGAATGTTATCCGGAAATCCTTTGCACGCGAAAACCTCTCGTACATGATCTTGCGCGAAGATGACCTGAAGGGACGCATGCTGCGTATTCTATCCAAAACGCCTGGTAGCGCCATCATCTATGTGCGCAACCGAAGACGGACACAGGAACTTGCGCAGTTCCTGCAAACGCAGGGCGTATCTGCTTCATTTTACCATGCTGGACTTTCGTTTGACGAACGACAAACACGGCAGAACGATTGGATCAACGACAACACACGCATTATTGTTGCCACCAATGCCTTCGGAATGGGCATTGACAAACCAGATGTGCGCGTGGTGATCCATCTTGGTTTTCCAGACAGTTTGGAAGGCTATTTTCAGGAAGCCGGTCGTGGTGGTCGCGATGGAAAAGAGAGTTATGCGGTGGCACTGGTCAATCAACATGACGTTACAGAACTGGAACAAAAACTGCTGCACGCTTTCCCAACACGCGAACGGATCAAAGAGGTTTATTATTCCATTGGAAGTTCGCTGCAATTGGCCGAAGGAAGTGGCGAAGACGAATGGTTCGACTTTGATCTTCCTAAACTGGCGGAACGATACAAATGGAAGCCCAAAGAGATCATGGAAGCCGTTTCATTCTTAGAAAAGGCCGACCATCTTATTCTTGCTGCCAGCTCAGATCCCCGCTCCACATTGAAAATTCTTGTGAACCACGATTCGCTTTACGACCTCGAAATGCGCAATCCAAAAGTGGGACGTTTGACCAAGATTCTGCTTCGCTCCTACGGAAGAATGTTTGAGGAATTTGTTCCGATAAACGAAGAACTCGTTGCCAAACGTTCTGGCTATTCTACCGAACAAGCAGTGGCCATTTTGCACAAGCTTCACAAACTGGAAGTGTTGGATTATCGCCCATCAAGCGGACTTCCGAAGCTGAATTTCGTAGGAGGTCGTGTCCGTAAGCAGGATATCCATATTTCAAAAGAAGTCTACGAACTGAGAATCGGCCTCATTCAAGAACGCATCAGCGCAGCGCTGCATTTTATGCAAAGCGACAAGGTCTGCCGTAGCCAGATGCTACTCAAGTATTTTGGCGAAACGGATAGCAAGAGCTGTGGCAAATGCGATGTGTGCCGCGGGCTTTCTAAGATTGATTTCTCGCAAGAGGACATCGATCTAGTGAAATTGAATGTGAGCGAAGAAATCAGTATTCTCGAACTATTTGAAAAGCTAGAAAAACCAGAAAAGGATGTGCTGAAAGCGCTTCAAATTCTGTTAGATGCGAACGAACTGGTCTACCTCATGAACGGAACGGTTGGTCCGATATGAAAAAACTGCCTACCCATTTTTACGACCGGGAAGATGTGGTGCTGATTGCTCAGGAACTCATCGGCAAAGTGCTTTGCACCAACGTTGACGGCATAGTCACAAAAGGAATCATTACCGAAACGGAAGCTTATGCGGGTGTGGTAGACAAAGCTTCGCATGCCTTTGGTGGCAAACGCACCGATCGCACCGAAATCATGTTCGGAAAACCAGGCATCTCGTATGTTTATCTATGCTATGGAGTGCATTCGCTGTTCAATGTAGTGACGAACAAAAAAGACATTCCACACGCAGTGCTCGTTCGTGGAATCCATCCTTTGGAAGGAATTGAAGCAATCGTAGCACGAAGAAAAACGAAAGAACCCTTGCACCGAATTGCCGATGGGCCGGGTAAATTGAGTAAGGCCTTAGGCATCGAATTCCGTCAGCACAATAACCTCGAACTTTCGGGAGATTCCGTTTGGATAGAAGACCATGGCATCGCGGTCAACCCGAATGAAGTTACCATTGGACCTCGCATTGGGGTTGACTACGCAGGCGAAGATGCCCTTCTGCCCTATCGCTTTCTATGGAAACGTGCTAACTGAAGTTGACAGCTATCAGTGGCTTTCTTCGCTAGCCACTGGTTCCCAAAGTTCTATCTTATTGCCATCTGCATCCATAATGTGCACAAATTTGCCATAGTCGTACGTAGCAATACTGTCTACAATGGTCACACCGTTTTCTTTGAGTTTTTCCAAGAGTGCTTCCAAATGCTGCACACGGTAGTTGATCATGAACTCTTTTTCGGATGGCGCAAAATAATCGCTGCCTTTCTTGAAAGGATTCCATTCAAGGGTATTGATCTCTTCAGGTCGTTCAAGACTTCTCGATTCAAAACTCGATGAACCCCAATCGTTGATCTTAAGGCCCAAATTCTTGGCATACCATTCTCTCGTTTCCTTCGGATTATCTGAAAAGAAGAAAATACCACCAATGCCCGTCACTCTTGGCGTGGTGTCTATGGTTGAAGCGCTTTCAGTTTGATCCTTTTGGTCTTCCATGTTCTGGGTCTCTTTCGTTATTGGTTCGCAGCTTGCCAACAAGGCAGCAAGCAAAATTACGCTGAATGGTTTTTTCATGGTCTTAAATGTATCGTTTTGATTGATTGCGAGAGGAAAGACAAGCACTTAGTCGGCTTTGTAAATTACATCAACCCCCTACATAATAGACTACTATCAGCATCACAGGAACAAGAAAAGGCAGTGAGAATGAAAACAAGCAACCAAGAATAAAAAGCCGTTGCCTGAAGCTCTCGTCATTCGTTTTATTGAACATTCGGTCTACAAACGAACCTAAACTGTAAAGCAGGTTCGCTACTACCATCATTATCATGTAACCAAATCCTTGAAAAGCAGTTGTGAAAATGGTGATTTCAAATCCAATGTCGTTTGCAAATAATAGCGAACCAACAATGGCATAAGTGAAAAAGGCCAGAATACCGGCAACTATCAACCCAATGTTGTAATGGTCTCTTCTATCTGACCACCATTGTCGGCTTGTCACCTGTTGATTTTGAATTGGCTTGTCAGCATTTTGCATTCGAAGTGATTAAATCAAGCTTTAACGAATTTCAGATCATCGGGCTCCCTTGGTTTCTCAGCTAATCAACATAGGGCTTTAGCTGCTTCGCATTACGCGCAGCACAGGAGTGGACAAACGGACCTTTATACAATAACAAATCATCATCGTTTCTTTAGAGCGGCAAAGTAGTAACAGTATCCAAAATTAATCTGGTGCTCCTTACCCACGTTATCCACATATCCGACCCCAGCATTAGGCACCTGTTCCAAATTACCGAACGTAAAGCTAAAAAGGTATCCAAGTGAAAAGCATGAGTGAGGACCTATAGGAAATCTTGCTACGATTTTACAAAGCGCTGCGGGAAAGAACTTTTTATCAATGTCATAAACAACATCTTTTTGAGGATATCCCAAATTATAGTATCCGTAACTTCCTCCCACAGGAATGAACATTCTTACACCCGCGCCTAGTATAAGATCGGTTCTTTTTTTAGGAAGGAGGTCAGTACCGTATGTGAGGTCAAAATTCACAGCACTCATACGGAGTAGGATATCGGGATTGTTGTTGCCATTTTCAGGATGGTAATTGTACCGATGAAATCCGTACCCAACATCCAGACCGATCCGTAAGCGACTATCCAAAAGCGATATATGGCAACCTAATTTCAATCCACCACCAACGTCTGCAGTCGCTTCATTACTAATGTAAACGACCGCTGTTTGCTCAAGCTCAATGTGGTCAATTATCGATTTAAAAACCATGGCACTATCAGATTTCTGACCCCTAGAGACAAACGCGATAGTAAGAAAGCTAACCACTACGATTAGTCTTGCGATTAGCTGATAAATGAATAGGCTTTTCATCTATTACAGGATTGATCGAACATATTCTTATTTGCGAAGAGCAAATCGATAACAATAACCTACTCGAAAATAATGTACTTGGCCTAAAATGGGTATTTCAAATTGCTTGCCATCAGGCGGATAAGGGGCTGGTGGATGGGTTACAAAGTAATTCTCAAGCTGGTCAGAATAATAAACCCCATTCGATTCAGTATTTGCTTTTGGCTTCACGCTCAAGAAGGTATAACTGAATGAATAGCTGAATGTCAATATCGAACGAAAGCTTACTGGCATTCTAAAGGAAAGCCCGCAAAGAATGGCAGGGACCGGTCTGTTTTCAATCTTAAAATAATGGCCATCTGCATAGATGTATGGCATGTAATATTGGAAATTGTAGAGTCCATTTGTAGGAATAAACATTCTTGCTCCAACATCAACAATAAGATCAACGGGGTGCTTGGCCAACAAATCGGTTCCTACCCTTAGATCAAGATTCACCATGTTCAGTTGTAGGTTAAGTGTTGTATTATCCGCCTTAAAGGCACCATTATGGCGGCCAAACCCTGCATCAATTCCCAGACGAAGTCTTCCGTTGTATAGTGGCAGATGCACACCCAGTTGCATGCCTCCACCAACCTTTGCTCCAGACCCAACGTGCAACGAAAACAATGATTCCAATTCTATCCGTTCTAGAACAGTCATATGCTTCTTTACACTGTCTGCCTCCTGAGCCATTGCAAGCATTGTTGAACAGTATAAGCACATAAAAATGGATAGTCTTGCAATAGGCTTATGAAGTCCAATGCATTTCATCAGTGTGGCGCGATGTAGTGATTTACGAGTTCAATCTGATCATCAATGTTCCGAAAATAATCAAATCTCTTTTGCTTAATAAGCCCGACATTCCGTGCATAATAACTGTCGGTGACGGTCGCTGGTGGCCCCCCATCTATGTGCCAATAATAAACTTCGTATGAGTACTTCATATGGATCACGTCCGAATAGATGACCCCATTAACTTGCATGGTATCCGATCGATCCACTGTTACCAAAGAAACAGTTATTCTGGCAGATCCACCATAATCTACCGTGGAATAGACCACTCCGATCAAGGTGTCTACGATGGGGTTAAATACTGTATTTAATTTCCCTTCCGGGGTCCAGACATACTGGTTATTGTAAACATGTCCACTTGGAAGATAGACCATGTCTTCGGACACAATCGGACAACTTATATCATCAGATGCAAGCCAGATAGGTACAGCTTCCCAATTGTGACAACTATCCCTACTTCCATTCGAATACTCCCACCACGAACCTGGATACCTCGCTAAAAAAATGGAAGGATAGATGGTGTCGTATGAATGGTGCTTATCAATGATATAACCGACTTCGCAGTACGGTTCTTTTATGCATCCCGAAATGGTCGCCACAAAGGCAATAACCAACGTGAGAGACACGGTCCTTATCGCCATGTTCGGTGCTTCCAATGACCGAAGTTATTTAAAATAACAATATAATATGCAACCAATCAACCATACTCGGTAGCCAATAGTCAGCGTAGTCCAACAATTCTTTTGCTACAGTCAAACGATATTCAATGACGTAAAACAACATTTGTTGAACAGCAACGATCATTTCTTGAGGGTTTGTTCAATAAACTGTGTTAGAAGCTCATTCCCGTATTTCGTTTCCCCTTTTTTTCATTATTCATTTTTAGTGCTTCCGATTTCGTACTTCGCGCTTCGTTATTCCTTTCACCTTTTCTCATTTTTCCTTTTCCCCTCATTACTTTCCCGTGTCTCTCATCACCCATCGTTCAACACCCTTTTAAAAAATACCTTTGCCGCCCATGAAAACGATCATTCTAAACAAAGGCAAAGAGAGTTCATTACTGAGAAAGCACCGTTGGGTGTTTTCGGGAGCCATTGCCAAAACTTCTGCAAAGCCTGAAAATGGCGAGTTGGTAAGCGTAGAGGATTCCTCCGGAAATTACATTGGCGCAGGCCATTACCATAATGGTTCTATTGCGGTACGCATACTCACTTTTGAGAAGGAACGCATTGACCAGACCTTCTGGAACGTACGTTTTCAGGAAGCATTTGCGGTTCGCAAGGGCTTGGGTTTGCTCTCAAAGGAAACCAACTGTTTCCGCCTCATTCATGCCGAGGGCGATGGACTGCCTGGTTGTGTGGTAGATATTTACAATGATTGCGCGGTGGTGCAAAGTCACACCGATGGCATGGCCAATTGCGCCAAAGAGATCACCAAAGCCTTAGAGAACATCAAAGGATTGAAGTTGAATTCCATCTATCATCGGAACTTGGCTTCCAAAACACATGCATTCCTGAAAGGAAAGAAGGAAGAAACCGAAGTGTTGGAGAATGGCCTTAAGTTCAAAGTGAACTGGGTGAACGGACAGAAGACTGGCTTTTTCATTGATCAACGGGATAACCGTGCATTGGTTGGGCAATACGCAAAAGGCAAAAAGGTGTTGAATACCTTCTGCTACACAGGAGGTTTCTCGGTCTATGCCTTGGCCAATGGAGCGAAGCAGGTAACATCCGTAGATATTTCCCAACCTGCTATTGATCTGGCTGCTGAGAATGCCACCATCAACGGCTTTGACAAGAACCATGAGGCTATTTGCGAAGATGCTTTCAAGTTTGTGGAGAAAGCCGATGGTTACGACATGATCATCCTCGATCCACCTGCATTTGCCAAATCGATAAAAGCCAGACATCGTGCTGTGCAGGGCTACAAGCGCCTGAATGAGACGGCTTTGAAAGTGATTGCCCCAAATAGTCTGCTGTTCACGTTTTCGTGCTCGCAGGTGGTCAATCCGCAGATGTTTGAAAGTGCGGTGCTTGCTGCTGCCATCAACGCTGGCAGAAACGTTCGTGTGCTCAAACGATTGGGCCATGCGGTCGATCATCCCGTGAACATTTATCATCCAGAAGGAGAATATCTGAAAGGCTTGATGTTGCATGTTTCCTAGAGTCAATCATTCAGACAGAATGGGATCTCTATTTTTTCCTAGAATCCACTCTCCCCTTCGGGGAGATGCCGAAGGCAGAGGGGTTTGAACGACACGATTTCATATCGTAACATCTGGCGCATCTCCTACCCGCTCATCCTCGGGTTTGTGGCGGTGACGATAATCAATGTGACCGATACTGCCTTCTTGGGAAGAGTGAGCGAAGTAGCCATCGGTGCGTCTGGACTTGGCGGCATCTATGTACTCATTATGCTAATGGCTGCATTCGGACTGGGAATTGGCGCGCAGATCATCATGGCGCGCTTTCATGGTGAAGAAAAGCCAGAGAAGATCGGACCTGTTTTCGACCATTTGATGTACATGCTTTTAGCCATGGCTGGAGGCATGATCGTCTTCCATTTCTTCTTTGCCGAGGAGATCTTGTCGCGAATCATCGCATCGGAAGCCATTCTTAAAAGTACGCTTGCTTACACCAACATCCGCGTTATTGGATTGATTCCTGCCGCCATTGTGGTGGGCTATCGCTGTTTCCTTACGGGAGTGAGCGACACACGCGCCATCTCCTACGCTGCAGGAATCATGGCGGCATTCAATTTCGTTTTCAACTACCTCTTTGTATTCGGGAATTGGGGCTTTCCGCGTATGGAGATTGAAGGAGCGGGCTACGCCTCAGTACTGTCGGAAACCTTCAGCTTGCTTTATCTCATTGGTTGGGTTCGCAGAAAGCGATTGGGCGTTCAGTTCAACTGCTTTCATTTCCCGAAACCGAATTTCAAACAGATTAGATCCATCATGCGGATTGCCACGCCTGTAATGGTGCAGCATATCGTTTCCATCGGTTCTTGGATGACGTTCTTTCTCATCATCGAAGGCATGGGCGAGCGCGAACTGGCAATCTCAAATGTTGTGAGAAGTGGCTATTCAGTACTGATGATTCCGTTGATCGGTATTGGCCAAGGAACACAGACCTTGGTAAGTAAACTCATTGGCCAAGGTGGAACGCACTTGGTTTGGACACTCATCAAGCGCCTGATACTGCTGACCGTGGCCTCATCTGTCGTATTGATGCTGCTCAACCTGATCAACCCGCGCTTATTGCTTTCTGTGTTCACGAACGATGCCACGCTGATCACAGATTCGATTCCAGTAGTTCACGTTATATCCATTTCCATTGTGCTTTTTGCGGTAGCAATGATTCTCCTATCCGTTGTTTCTGGAACAGGAAATACGCTGATGACGCTGCTTATTGAAATGAGTACGCTTATCATTTACCTCAATTTCACCTACAGAATGGTGCATCAGTGGCATCAACCATTAAATATGGTTTGGACTTCAGAGATCGTTTATTTCTCCTTTATGGGACTATTTTCCGCGCTCTATCTTTGGAGCGGAAAATGGAAAAATGCGAAGGTTCACGAATAACCTACTGTGATATCTTTTTTTGCCACTGATGCACAGATTAACACGGATTTTCACAGATGACATGAAAAACAATCGATGGAATCGGTGAAAATCAGTGAATCTGTGGCTATTAAAATGTCTTCGAAGTAAATAGAATGAATAAAGAAAGAATCATTTTTATGGGTACGCCCGATTTTGCTGTGGCAACGCTGAAAGCACTGTTGGATGCTGATGCTAATGTCGTGGGCGTCATCACAGCTCCCGATAGGCCAGCGGGGCGTGGCATGAAATTGCAACCATCGGCTGTAAAACAGTTTGCCGTTGAAAATGGTTTGCCCGTCCTCCAGCCAACCAACCTGAAGTCAGAAGAGTTTCTCAACGAATTGAAAGAACTGAAAGCTACGCTCCAAGTTGTGGTTGCATTCCGTATGCTGCCAGAAGTGGTTTGGAACATGCCAGAGAAAGGAACTTTCAATCTGCACGCTTCGCTCCTACCACAGTACCGCGGTGCCGCGCCAATCAATTGGGCCGTCATCAATGGCGAAAAGGAATCGGGTGTGACCACCTTTTTCCTGCAACATCAGATTGATACTGGAAACATCATTTTTCAGGTGAAAGTTGCCATTGCAGAGAACGAAACCGCTGGCGAACTGCATGATAAATTGATGACTGTTGGCGCCAAATTGGTAGTTAGAACACTTGAAGCGATAGAAAGTGGAAACGCACCTTCCATTCCTCAGACTACCATTGTTGGCGAACTGAAGGAAGCTCCAAAGCTGTTCAAAGAAACCTGCAAAATCAATTGGAATAAGAACGTAGATGAAGTTTTCAACCTGATCCGAGGCCTATCGCCCTACCCGACTGCTTACACAACACTTACTTCAGGCGATGAAGAAATTGGAATGAAGGTCTTTGAAACACGGAAAACGGAAAAAAAGGAAAAAGGCGAAAACGGATTCATCGCTAGTGAAAATCAATCCATGTTCATCAAATGTGCTGACGGCTGGTTGGAAATTCTAGAACTTCAAATGGCAGGAAAGAAACGCATGTCGACAGGAGATTTCTTGCGTGGATTTGACGTCACCAACTACCGCTGCAGCTAGTAGTTTTGTCGTTTACCTTTTTCGGACTAAAACACTAAATGCGCTGAATCCCTTTATTCACGGGCATTACAGCCGCAGTTATCAACAAACGATTGCTTTTATTAACAAAACCTTAGGTTTTAGTTGTGAGCCATTGTTGCGCTTTGCTTGCCGTATATATTTGAGGACTCAAACAGAGTCAAACCATTAATATTTTATCATGAACAAGGCAGAATTAATTGATCAAGTTGCCGCTGAAGCAGGTCTTTCTAAGGCAGACGCGAAAAGGGCTTTGGATGCATTTGTTAACGCTACTACAAAGGCGCTTAAAAATGGCGATCGTGTAGCATTGGTAGGATTCGGTTCGTTCTCGGTTTCTGACAGAGCTTCTAGAACAGGAAGAAACCCACAGACTGGAGCTGAAATCAAAATTGAAGCTAAAAAAGTAGTGCGCTTTAAAACCGGCAGCGAACTTGCTGACGCAGTGAAATAGTGAATGTGAATTAGTTGACAAGGAAAGGCTCCGAATACGGGGCCTTTCTTATTTTCGGGATATGATGAGCAAGCAGGAAAAGATTGACCGTTTTGACCCAAATGGTCCAGGATTGAAAGATTCTGGCCTGTTCGGTCTGCCTTTTAACGTTGATGAAGCTGAAGTGGTGATACTTCCCGTTCCGTGGGATGTGACCGTTTCTTTTGCCGATGGCACTTCAGAGGCGCCAGAAGCCATTCTGTGGGCATCCAAACAGATTGACCTCTATTATTCAGGTTACAAGGAAGCTTGGAAAATGGGAATCGCCATGGATGAAGTTCCAATGGATTGGTTGGACCTGAACAAGCATTATCGGAAAATGGCCCAAGAGGTTATCCGCAGGATTGAGAATGGCGCAGATGCTACAGGTCCGGAACTTGCTTCCTTACTAAAGGAGATAAACGAACAATGCAGCGAGTTGGTGGAATACGTGTATTCGTGCTCCTTGGCCCTACTGAAAGAAGGGAAACTGGTTGGAATTTTGGGTGGAGACCATAGCACACCGCTTGGGTTGATGAAAGCGCTTTCTGAAACCCACGATTCGTTTGGAATCTTACAGATAGATGCACATGCCGACCTCCGCAACGCCTACGAAGGCTTCAAGTATTCGCACGCAAGTATTATGACCAATGCGATGGAGCTTGAAAATGTAACTAAATTGGTTTCTGTTGGAGTTCGCGATGTGTGCGAAGAAGAAATGTCAACCATTTTCAACTCGAACGAACGGATTGTAGCCTTTTTTGATGAACAATTGAAGCACAAGGCCTTCTTTGGTCTAACGTGGGATACGGTTTGCAACGATATCGTGAACGAATTACCCCAAAACGTATACATCAGCTTCGATATTGATGGACTGGATCCTTCGCTCTGCCCTGCTACCGGAACACCTGTACCTGGCGGATTGAGCTTTGAAGAAGCCGTTTTTCTCATCAAGAAAGTGGTCAGTTCTGGAAGAACCATCATTGGTTTCGACCTGGTTGAAGTAGGACCTTCCACCAAAGATTGGGACCTGAATGTAGGGGCACGCATGCTGCTGCATCTCTGCAATTTGATGGGTGCTTCCAATGGTCGAATGCCTGAATGAAGCTTCTAGGAATAAGGTATTAGCTATTAGTTTAGTCACACAATTAATGTGATGAGCACGGAGAATCAACACGAGAAATTGCTCGAATATTTGCTTTCGTTCGTCACGCAGAACAAGCAAGAACTTATGGCCGCACGCCTGCTCGATCGCACGCGGCACGTAACGGTTATTTTAGAAGACATCTACCATTCGCAAAACGCCAATGCGGTGATCAGAACGGCCGAGTGCTTCGGTATTCAAGATGTGCACGTTATCGAAGATTCAAATATCTACGACCTCAATCCACGCGTGGTAAAAGGAGCCCTGAAATGGATAGACCTGCATCGCTACTCGCATCACGAATCAAATACCGAGTTCTGCTTGGAAAGATTGAAAGCAAAAGGATATTCCATTATTGCCGCCACACCACATACCCATAGCATTTCGCTACACGAACTGCCGCTTGATAAACCGATGGCTTTGATTTTCGGAAATGAGAAGCGCGGACTTTCAGCGCAAGCCTTAAGGCAGGCCGACCATTGCATGTATATACCAATGTACGGCTTCACAGAAAGCCTGAATATTTCGGTATCTGCGGCTATTTGCCTGCACTACATCACCACCAAACTGAGGCAATCTGAAATAAACTGGCAACTATCTGAGGAAGAACATCAGGAACTGAAATACCAGTGGATACGCAAAGTACTGAAGGACCCAGATGGTTTGGCTAAGCGGTATTTAGAAGATCACTCGAAGTAGTCGCATTATCGGACAATTAGCTTACGCACTATTCTATCTCCATTGGTTTCAACAGAAACAAGATATAATCCTGAGCTAAGCTGCTGATCAATAACAGTTTTATCGGAATTCAACTTTCCGGAAACGACAAGTTGCCCCAATTGATCATACACCTGAAACTGCCCCATCGTAGCGCTTGTTGAGTTTAGTTCCACCGTAAATTGACCATTGGAACTCGGATTTGGATAGATATGGAGCTGTGGTGAATCACCCTTTACAATCTCATCAACGCTCGTGAACGAATCATCTCCATACAGTCCCAAGTAGTACTTGAAACAGGGGTAAATGCTGTCTTCCGAAATGACATGCGAATTGAACATGGAGAAATCCCATTGCCAATCCCAATAAAACCATGGAATATCATTCTGAATCAATCGCGTGGCGTTGTAGTCGAGCCAATTGCACGCACTAGCGGAATCGCAGTAGCTACTCAATCCGAATTCCCCAAGGAAGATTGGCTTGTTGTAGGTCTGTTTCCACTCTATTAGGTTCTGCCATCCATCATAAAGCCAACCTTCGAAAAAGGTTGTATCTGAATTGGGAAATGGATTTCCGGAAGGAAAAAATGGATTGTGCCATGTAAGGCCTTGGTGCGAAAAATCCAATGGATCATACACGTGCCACGTGTAGATTAGATTGGTATCAGCCAACGGTTCAAAATCAGGCAAAACCATGGCCGTTCCTCCCCAATGTGGCGAGACAACAATGGAATGTTGCGTTGTATGTTGCCGAATGGAATCAATGGCATCGATGTACATGATCACTAAGGAATCCTTATCAAACAATAAGCTTGGTTCGTTCATCAACTCAAACATCACTCTTTCCGGATCAAGGTTTTGATAGCGTTCTGCCACCACTGCCCACATATGCGAAAACCGTGGAAGATCTTGCCGCCAAGTTTCGTTGGTCAGGTCCCAACCATGATGGTTATCGATCAACAGCTTCATGTTCAACTCGTCCGTCCATTGAATCACGCTATCCACCATGTCAAATAATAAATGTTCCGTATCAACGGTATAAGGTGCAATTGTATCAACCACAGCGTGGAAGTAAATAGGAAGCCGGATGGAACCGATGCCTGCCTCTTGCATCAGTTCAAGGTCTTGCTTTGTATAACCGTTACTAGTGGGCCAATTTCCGTCCCAACCGCGCTCAAGCCAGTTTGAGACATTCATTCCTTTACCAAGCGAGGCACAACGTTGGTCGGCTACAGTCTGTGCTTCAAGCCACAAAGGACCAAGACCGAACAAAATGATGAGCGGATAGATTATCGATTTGCGCATTCTGTGGTCAACTTTACCGAAAAATAAGATTACACTGTTAAGTGTTACAGGTAAGAGTGGTCTTTCCCGCCTTCTTTGAATTCCTTCTCTACCTTACGTTTTACTAAACCGCGCACCCAACGTTTGAATGGAGGCATCTCTTTCATTTTCGGATTCTTGCCGTGCTTTTTAAAGCGGTCGAAATAGTATTTGGAAGCAAGCACGGCAAAAGCAGCGCAAGTATTATGATCGAGGTGATCGCTTAGGTTATTTAACCTGATCTGATCAAATCCAGATGCTTTGATGCGTTCGTATGCTACTTCTGAGTTCATGTAGTTCACCTCCTTATCGCCTTTGCAGTAGCACAACTGAACAGGCGCTTTAGGTGTCCAATCGGTTAGGTTGTTCTCTTGCAATCTGAGTTTAAACGGAAAATTAGGATCTGTTTTGTACTCATTGATCAGATCGGCATCTACCACATCGCTTGGAATCTTAGGTAACAGTTTATCCAACTCCTCCAAGGTCCGTCTATCATTATGTTCGAAAAACGCTGGAAAAAGGGTATCGAATGGTGCTCTAAAAGCATCGTACGGATTCTTCGTGTCCAAAATGTGATACGCCTCTTGGTATGAAAGCAAGAGATACGGCAGATAGAATGGACGTGGATATTCCTGAAACATGTAATTCGCCTGTTCACCTGTCATATCATAAGCGCCAGACATAGGAGAAGATGCCGTTACCTGAAATCGTGGGTCGTTCAGTTCCTCCAGATATTTATGCGCAGCAAACGAAGCATGACCACCCTGAGAATAACCTGTAAGAAACAACTGGCCGCTCGGTTCCACTTCCAACTTCTTGTTCAGTTCGTCAATGGCCATTAGCATATAGATAAACGCATGCGCCTCTGACCAAGCGTGTTGGTAAAGGTGCTTTCCTTCGCCTTTTCCTATTCCATAGTAATCAGGATACATGGTGGCATAACCATCAGTAGCGTGCGCTAGGCAAATAAACTGCTGCGAATCGTCATCAGAAATAGTGCGCTCTTTCTGAATCTGCGTCCCATGACCGAACATCATATAAGGAACGGTCTTTTCCACTTTTGGCACATAGTAAATGCCAGAGGCATTTCGCCAAGTGCCGTCAATCCATTTCACGCGATATATTATCTCATAGATGTCTACCCCATTCTTTACTGGAAGCGCAATCTTAGGCACCTCCTTCTTTTTCCAAAGCTCATTGATGGTCTTTTTGGTATGCGATTTCACCAGCGTATAACTCACCAAATACGGTGCGTTTGGATCTGGATCGGTTGCAAAAGACGGAGAGGCAATGGCCAAAGCCAGTAGTAAAAGAAGTGTTCGCATAATTTATTTAGATGGAATAAGGACTCCGAAGTTACATTAATCAATCCTAAAAACTTTAACTGATTATCCAATTTGTGACAATCATAAAATCATTTCGCTAATAACCTGTGGTCATGAACAAACACATACAAGTCTCAGCTCCGAAGTTACTTTGCCAGGTGCTCGCAGGGCAAAGACTGATATAAAATCAAGGAATTTGATCCTTCCCAACAGCGGCTTATCACCAAATTCGAAAACAATCCATATTTGCATAGACCGAAACATACCATTTCCTGAGGCAATCGTTGCATTTGAATTGACGAGGCTGTTTGACACAACGCCATACTATTTTATTTAGTTGGCCCTAATTTCGCGCCATGCTAAAAGCCGCTCCTTACATCGATGCATTAGTAGTGTTGATCGCCTTAGGTTCCGGATTACTCCATCCTAGTATTTCGGTCTACTACCAAAGTGTCATATTTATTTTTCTCTGTATCAGCATTCCACTATTTGCTTTTGCATTTGCGGCTTATCTATACACTGAACGCCACGCTAACCGCATTCAAGGAAAGCGTAAGAAACCAGCACCAATCGCCATGGAAGCCTTTGGAACGGCACGTGCTGCCCTAATTGTTTCGTGCATGGCGGCTTGGCCGATGGGACTTTACAAATTGGGTTATCCGACTGGCATGGCCTGGACATTGGAAGAAATGGGTCTTACATGGTGGATGGCGCTCTTGCAGATCTATGGTGGAATCGTTTTGATTGATGCCATGACCTATTGGAAGCACCGATTACTGCACACCAAACTGTTCTTTCCATTCCATAAGCACCATCATTCTTTTAGAGATCCGACTCCGTTTGCTGGTTTTGCCGTGGGTCCTGTGGAAACGATTCTTACGTTTTGGCCATTGCTACTTATCTGTATTCCAGAGGCAAAGCATTTTGCACCGCTGTACTTCACAGCCATTGTATCGTTCGTTCTACTGAATCTCTATTTGCACAGTGGTATTCACTCCAAAGTATTGGAAGCGGTGTTGCCTAAATTCTTACTGAATTCCTCTGCATGGCATAATGTGCACCACAGCGATGTGAACGCCAATTTCGGAGAGGTTTCCTATTTCTGGGATAAGGTTTGCAAGACTTCAAGAGAAGACCTCAAAGCCAAAAAGGCTTCGGCTATCAGTTAACCCGAGTCAATTTGACGGTGGCCACGGGCAAGTGGATCTCCATCGCTTCCACTCTACCATTGTTAAGGTGATAAGTGCTTTTGCTCCCATCTTGGCACTTGATGTTCAAGGTCTTCTTTTCAGCATCACGTGTCATTTGCGCGTAGGTACAATCCTCTTCGCAGAAAACGCGTTCGCGTTTCCAATTAGGGTCGAAATAGAGTTTGATGAGCGAATAATCAGGCGCATCGTTGAAGTTCTTCACTCCTTCGTTTGAACGGACCACATACTTAGAACCATCATACTGAATGGTACTCCACTTTTCGCGTTCACCTTTATTCAAGTACTCATAATCGGATGAAAATAACTTCCCATTTCGGTATTCCACTTTGAAGATGCTCTCCTCTTCCCGCTTCATCCACAGAAAATCGGTTTTCCCCTTGGCGTTGAGCGTATAACGTTCAATCGAATCGTTGACCACCGTGTGCGTCAGCACCATCTCCCCGAATTTGAATCCGAAAACGCTCATGTCAAACACGATTCGCTCAGCATTGGCTGAATACGAGAATAGCACGAAAAGCAGCGCCAACAATTGAGTACTAACGAGTGAATGATTTTTCATTTTTCGTGGACTAAAATTAACCACGGATTCGAGGAAATGTTGCTCGCGATTAAAAGGAATTCAGCACTTGGTCAATCCTCTCGTAAAACGGAATAACCTCCTTCCAGATCATAGATCCGCGTAAATCCTACACGTTTTAACTTCATAGTTGCAATGGGACTTCGATGTGCCGTTTCGCAATAAACGAAGACCGTTCGGGTTGTATCAAGCAATTCAATCTTCTCGTCAAACCCACTTCCAATCACACTCATACTTTCTGCGCCTTCAATATGCCCGCGCTTATATTCCATCCGCGTTCGAATGTCAAGAACATAGGCTTTATCCACCTCTCTCAATTTGGCCAAGTAAGCTTCTTTAGGAAGTTGCTGAACAGTGGGAGAATTGTAAATAAGCTTGTTGCATCCAGAAAAGGCTATCAACCAAATTACCGCCACCAACTGAATAAAACTTTGCATACTGCAAGTAAGTCATTGAATGAAATTGAGACGTGATAACTGTCACTTACGGAAAAACGTGGATTTAATTTGATGACATGGTGTTTTCAAAACTGAGGGATAACATTAAATTCGTTAAACCTTTAAACCATCTGAATCATGACAGCAAATAGCATTTTAATGAGCGAAGCCCGTACCTCGTTGAACGGAAAATGGGGCATCGCAATAGGAACTTTTCTCGTTTACATGATTCTTGTGGGCGCGCTACAAGCAATTCCGACAATCGGTCCATTTATCGGGCTCGTAATTGGTGGCCCTTTTGCTCTTGGACTTATCATTTTCGCGAAGAACATCTCGAGCGGTAATGAAGCCAGATTGGAGCAGATCTTTGATGGCTTCAAAAACCTTGGTACAGCGCTTGCCACCTATTTACTTACTGCGGTTTTCACAATTCTATGGACTCTTCTACTGATCATTCCTGGCATCATCATGGGATTGGCCTATTCGCAAAGCATGTATATCATCTCAGACAATCCGGAAATGGGTGCTTATGATGCCATCGCGTTGAGCAAAAAGATGATGGATGGATACAAAATGAAGCTCTTTGGACTGATGCTCATGTTCTTTGGCCTCGGCCTACTTTGTGTATTTACGCTCGGCATCGCATTTCTTTGGTTGATGCCATTTGCGCAAGTAACAATGGTGAAGTTTTACGAAGACGTCAAAGCCGACTATGACGACTTGCATTCGAATGAAGATCAGTCGGAAGCCGTAGTCTCCTGACTCTCTTCTTTATTCAACGTCTCGTTGAAATCCAAATTCCGAAGGCTTGGAATCATGACGCCTGTTCCAACTACGGTCAGTAAGGTGATGATTCCACCGGCCACTACGGAGTTAACTGTTCCGATCATTCGGGCGGCCAAGCCACTTTCAAAAGCACCTAGTTCGTTTGAAGATCCAACAAACATCGAATTCACAGCAGACACGCGTCCACGCATGTGATCAGGAGTATATAGTTGAAGGATGGTTTGCCGAACCACCACGCTGATGCCATCCGTCACTCCGCTTAGGAACAGGGCAACGAGCGAAATCCAATAGATCTCTGATAATCCGAAAACGATTATGCAAAGACCGAAACCGAATATGGCGGCAAGTAGCTTCTTGCCTGCATTCTTATTCAAGGGAAAGTAGGCCACGAACATCATAATGAGAAACGAACCAACTGCTGGTGCTGCCCGTAGAAAACCGAATCCGACAGAACCAACTTTCAGAATATCCTGCGCATAGATAGGAAGCAAGGCTACGGCCCCGCCAAAAAGAACCGCAAACATATCGAGTGAAATGGCCCCAAGCACTTCCTTGGTGCGAAACACAAACCGAAGCCCTTCTTTCAGACTTTGTGCAATTGGTTCACCCGTCTTTTTGTTCTGGATTTCCTGATTCGGTATGCTAAAAAGCAACAACAAGGCAATGATTGCAATTGCCACAATCAGCAGCATGGACCAATGAACACCTAGGTAGCCGATGGTCAGACCACCAATGGCAGGCCCGGCCACCGCGCCAGATTGCCAAGCCACGCTACTCCAAGTAGCTCCATTTGGATATGCATTCTTAGGAACAACCTGTGAAAACAATGAAAAGACCGTTGGACCAATGAACGAACGCACAATTCCGCCAAGAAAGACAACACCGTAAATAGCTTGAACCAATGTTTCTGTTGTGAATCCATCAGTCACAACAGGCCAAGTAAGAAGAAACAAACCAGTACTAAGTACCAAGAAACCGAGAATGCATTTCACCAGTAGATTCCGCTTTTCCGATTGATCGACAATATGCCCAGCAAACAAAGCCATAGACATGGCCGGAATCACTTCCATCAATCCGATCAA